>NZ_JAQTPQ010000270.1 GCF_028712645.1 Flavobacterium sp.
AATGGTTTTGATGGTACAGCAGTAAGTTATAAACGTTATTTACAATTAGATAGTTATAATCAAACATTGATTTACAAAGATATGACTACAACTACACGTAAATTTATTTGTGAATTTGAAGATTCGCCTATTTGATAAATAAAAATAAAGTAGACTCAAACGAGTCTACTTTACTAATACCAATGAATATAATATAATATTATAACTTTTGAAATATAAATAGTTATAGGACTAATTTATATGGAAAGAAGATGGACTACAAAAGGATTTATAATGAAATTATTGAAAATAGAAGACTGAACGATTTTGAAGGATATACTGAAAATCATCATATAATACCGAAAAGTGTTGGTGGAAATGACGAGAAAGATAATTTGGTTCAGCTTTCAGCTAGAGAACATTTTATTTGTCATTATCTCTTAACTAAGATTTATCCATATAAATCAAAAGAATTTTATTCAATGGTTAAAGCCTTTTCAATGATGGGTTGTAGTAGTAAAGATCATTCTAATAATAGATATATAAATTCGAGGTTATACGAAAGTAATAGAAAAAATATGTCTGAAGCAATGTCTAAGTTGCAGTCTGGTATAAAACATAGTCAGTATGGAACTTGTTGGATTAATAATGGTATTGATAATAAAAAGATAAATAAAGAATTAATGGATGGATTAAAGGTCGAATAAACGTTTTTTCAGATGAACAAAAAACAAGAATAGGTTCTTTAAATAAAGAAAGATACATTTCCGATGAAACTAAATTGAAAATGTCAATAAGTCACAAGGGTAAAATAGTATCATCTGAAACTAAATTGAAAATGGCTATTAATAATAAAGGTAGATTCTTATCTGATATCACTAAAATAAAAATAAGTAATATTAAAAAAGAACAATATAAATCTGGAAAAATAACCAATCCTAAAAACGGAAAAACAAGTGTTTTTGATATTATTGAAAATAAAATAGTAACAATTACTACTGAAAGATACTTTCAAGAAAAAAATATAAGATTTTTGAATTTGAATTCAAAAAAATACAAAGAATTATGCGGGTAATCATGAGGTATGACGACTGGCTTCCAACCAGTTTGCAGGGATTCGAGTTCCCATACCCGCTCCAATTTTAAATATGACATATAAAAACTATCTGTTAGCTAAGTCGTATCCCGCTCAAAGTAGATTTAAAAATTATGGCCAGTGATAAATATGTATATTGATAGAAAAAAAACAAACTCATACTCCTCAAAAATGTTTATGTCATTGTGGGATGAACCTAGACTTGAAAATTATAGATTTATATGATAATCATAATTTAGGTACATTTGAAAATCCTTCAAAAATTACATGCCTAAATTGTTTAACTGAACATACTGTTTCATATACATATTATTATGGTACCGAATCAATTTTTAGATTCGATGATCAAGAATTTTAAAAATATATTTCATTGACATTTAACTTATAATTTAATATAATTATATTTTTAATTATTTGATATTTTATTATGTTTTTTCATATAAGTAGATCAGATATAGGCGAAGAAGTAATATTAACACCTCGTCTCCCACCATCAGCGATTATTTCACAAGAAGGTAATATACCTAGGATATGTGTTTCACCAAATCCATTATATGCCATCCGTTCAATTACAGGAACAAAGAAACCACGGGTATATGATATATTGTCTGAATTTAAGGACAATATAGTTGGTACAAAGAAATTAACTATCTATGGTACATTAAAAGAAGCATATATTCCACCTTCAAGTAGTGATTTTAGATTTAATAGTGAACATTGGTTTTTAACTGATACAAAGTTTTATAAATTAGGATATATTGATATTATTGGACTATTGAATGGAAATCTTTTTATATTAGAAGAATATACCAAATTTAATACTCAATGGTTTGATAATGATAAAGATCAATATATTAAATTCAAAATAGATATTAAATACAAAAAAGAATTGGATAAATTAAATGAAAAGTTGAAAGTAATTGTTAATAATTCAATATAAGTATATATTTAAACTTCCATAAACAACATATAAGAAAATGAGCTGGGATAGAAAATTAAGGGATAATAAAAAACATCACGATACCGAAGTTGAATTTGATGATCGTAGAGTAAATAAGAAACCTAAGAAGATCTATATCGAAGAAGAATATGATTCTGAATTAGAAGAATTATCAAAGAAATTCAGTAATTTTGATTTTGGTATAAAATAATGAAATCTAAATTTATAGTTTTTGAAGGTATAGATGGATCAGGAAAAAGTACCCAAGCGAAAAAATTGAATCGATATTTTAATTCAAATGATATAGATAGTTGGTATACATCCGAACCAACTAATTCAATGATAGGTACATTATTGAGAAAATATATTGATTCTGCAAATAATAATATAGATGATAATTATATGAAGGATGAATTATCCGAATATGATACATTTGATGCGCAAATAGCATACTTATTTGCAGCAGATAGACATTGGCACTTATATAATCCTGATGGAATATTATCTAATTTGAATAATGGTATAAATGTTATTTGTGATAGATATTAATATTCAACATTTGCACATAATTCTGGAAATGATAGTAGATCAAATTACAATCTAAATTGTGATTTAACAAAACGATTCGTTATCCCAGATTTAGTATTTTTTCTTGACACTGATTTAGAAATATGTTTTAATAGAATATATGAACGTGGCAATATTATTGAATATGAGAGTAAAGAAAGATTACAAGTAGCCCAGGATATTTATCGTAGAGAATTTTTTAATGCTGATCCAGATTGGTGTATAAAAATAGATGCTAATCAATCAGAAGATATTATTTTCGGCCAAATACTAGAGAGTATACACAATGTTTCTTGAAGGCAGTGAATATATAGATGATATGTTATTTATCGGGGACGTTCATGGTAAAACAATTACATATGAATCCTTGATAAATAATGCGAAAGGATGTAGTATTCAAGTTGGAGATTTTGGTTTCAAAGGTGAACACAAATGGCATTTAAATAACGTAAATCATAAATATCATCAAATTTTATTTGGTAACCATGATCATCATCCTTTTATCAATGAAGAACATTCATTAGGTAAATTCGGATATATTGAAGATAAAGGTATTTTCTTCGTTAGTGGCGCATTCAGTATTGATCAAAAGTATAGAATCGAAGATCTTGATTGGTTTAGAAATGAAGAATTGAATTATCAAGAATCTATTTCGTGTATAGAATTATATGAAAAAGTGAAACCAAATATCATAGTTTCGCATGATTGTCCATATGATATAAGGAAATATTTTTTTGGATATGATGATAGAAATCCAACTTGTTCATTATTACAATTATTGTTGAATTATCATAAGCCAAAATTTTGGGTTTTCGGACATCACCATAAAAGTAAAGATGAAATAATCGATGGTACCAGATTCGTGTGTTTAAAAGAATTGGGTACAATTGAAATAAATCTGAATGAATATAGATAATTTTAATTGACAATTACTAAATTATCTATTATAATTAAATTTTTAAATATAACAAATGAGGTAAATTATTATGAAAGGTATTGATACAGCAAAAATTACTACTATGGATAAAATTTTTCTTGGTTCGTATGGTGTTCTAACATTGTGTTTTATTTTTTATGAAAAAGTTATTCATTTTTTCGGTTTTTGTGTAGAATGATAAAAGAAATCCTACATAATTTATTTGGACATAATTATTCAAAGTGGTATACATTCAGGGTATCAAGAGATGCTGATTTTGGTGTACCACTTGTTTATCAAATGAAACAATGTTCTAAGTGCGGAAAAATCAAAACTCGATGTGAAATAGGATGGTAAAACAAGAGACTGATAAATTTAAAAGATTTTGGATATGGTTTTGGTATAATGATTATACCAGAATATTTTGGGTATTATTACCGATTCCTTCGATAATTATTATTACATTACTGATGTATATTGGATTACCAGGGCAATACGCTGCTGATTTATTGATTACTACATATTTAGGTTTATTGATATGGGGAATATATGATAATGATTTTTCAAAATTAGAACGGATCGGTAGAAATGTCGATGGAAAACTAATTGACAAATAGATCATAACATACTAGAATATAATTATTATCATGATTTAATTATTGAGCGAGAAAACATGAATACTCCAATTAAAATAAAAGTAAAAATTGCTGTAGCAGTTGGTCCAGATGGTAGTTGGAATGCTGTTGGCTGGTCAAATGCATCAAGTATGAAAGAAATGATGGATATAGCTGTTGATGAAGTATCGGATGGGGAAAATAGATTTTGGATTGAAGTTGAATTACCTGTGCCCCAAGAAGTTACTATTATTGTTGATAAATATGATATTGAAGGGTGATAATGATGAATATGTTATTTGAATATTATAAAGAAACGTATAATGGTATTGTTGGTGGATTATTTATAGCCGACGATGATTTGATCAAGTCTAAATATGGTAAAGCGATGCATGGTGTACCCGTATTAAATTTGGATGAATC
>NZ_JAQTPQ010000034.1 GCF_028712645.1 Flavobacterium sp.
AATATGCACCGCTAATAAATGGATTCTTGTTAGTGATGATAATGATTTTAAAAAAATTAATCATTCCGTACTAATACTAAAACCCTAATCCATTTTGTTCAAAGTTTAAGATTAAAAGTTCTGTACCTTAAACTCATAACCTATAACCCAAAAAATGTTAAAACAATTTCTAAATCTAAAATTATCCCAAAAATTATCTCCACAACAAATCCAGTTGATGAAGTTAATTCAATTGCCAACGCAAGCTTTTGAACAGCGCATATTGGAAGAAATGAACGAGAATCCAGCATTAGAAACTGGAGCTGAAGAAGAAGAAATTTATGATAATGACGAATTTGACAATGATGATGCCAATGACGAATTCGACGATTATGATGACAATGAAAGCGAAGATACAAGCGACATCAATATTGATGAATATTTGAGCAGCGACGAAACCCCAGATTACAAAACTCAAGCCAATAATTACAGCGATGACGATGAAGAACGTGAATCGCCACTAGTTGCGCCAATAAGTTTTCACCAAGATTTAATCAATCAGTTAAATACTTTTATATTGAATGATGACGAACGGGAAATTGCAGAATTCCTTGTAGGAAGTATTGACGATATGGGTTATATTCGAAGAAGTATTCCCGATATGGTTGACGATATGGCATTTACCCAAGGCGTTTACACTGACGAAAAAACTGTAGAGAGAATGTTGCACATCATTCACGAACTGGAACCTTCGGGAGTTGGAGCACGTGATTTACAGGAATGTTTGTTGTTGCAATTAAAACACAAAACACCTACGGAATATGTAGCTTTGGCCATCGATATTATCGAAAATCAGTTTGACGCTTTTACCAAAAAACACTATGATAAACTATTGCAAAAATATGCTGTTTCAAATGAACAACTCAAAACTGCCATTCACGAAATAGAAAAACTAAACCCAAAACCGGGTGGTTCCTTTACTGGAAACAATAAAATTACAGAGCACGTCGTTCCTGATTTTTCGATACGCATTGTTGATGAAGAACTGGTTTTGACATTAAACGGAAGAAACGCTCCTTCCCTGCACGTTTCCAAAGATTATCAGGAAATGATGCAAACCTATAAAAGTTCTCGTGACAAATCGACTGCACAAAAAGATGCCGTTCAGTTTATCAAACAAAAACTAGATTCAGCTAAATGGTTTATTGACGCCATCAAACAACGCCAGGAAACACTTTATGTGACGATGAATGCAATTATGCATTACCAACAAGAATACTTTCTGGAAGGTGATGAAACCAAGCTCAAACCGATGATTTTGAAAGACATTGCCGATTTAGTTGGACTTGACATTTCGACAATTTCCCGAGTGGCGAACAGCAAATATGTAGAAACACCTTATGGTACAAAACTAATCAAGGAATTCTTCTCAGAATCGATGACAAACGACCAAGGAGAAGAAGTTTCAACACTCGAAATCAAGAAAATTCTACAAAATGTAATTGAAGACGAGGATAAACAAAAACCACTTCCTGACGATCAACTAGCTGAAATCCTTTTAGAAAAAGGCTATCCAATTGCTAGACGAACTGTTGCAAAATATCGAGAACAATTAGATATTCCGGTAGCGAGAATGAGGAAGAAAATGTAGGGATTGCAGATTTTAAATTGTTGATTAGCGATTTTTGATTTACACTTTTAACTTTATAGAATGAATTCAAAAAAAATCCTTCCCTTTTTTTCCTATTTATTTCATCCGATATTTATTTCGGTTTACACGACCTTGATTTACTTTTATTTGAATGGATCCTATTATGAGAATCCTGAAAAATACTTTGTGCTATTTCAAATAGTAATCATCACAGTATTGCTTCCCATTCTGTTTTTTGTACTTATGCGCGCAGCAGGAAAAGTGGATTCGATTATGGTTTCAGAAATAGAGCAACGCAAAATTCCGCTAATTATTCAGTGTTTTTTGATTGTTTTATTGGTTCGGAAAAGTGTAACATTAGAACTTTATCCTGAATTGCATTTTTTCTTTTTGGGTGGACTATTGAGCACTTTTTTGGCCTATATTTTACTTTTTTTTAAAACAAAAGCCAGTCTTCATATGATAACTATAAGTGCTTTAACGCTTTTTATTATTGGGTTAAGCATTCACAATCAAACCAAAAACCTCAACTTAATTGCCTTTTTAGTTCTTATGAATGGCATTATAGCTTCCTCTCGTTTAGAGATGAAAGCACATACAAACAAAGAATTGGTGATTGGTTTTCTTTTAGGAATTATTCCGCAACTGCTTTTTTTATAAATCGAAACATCATTGCTATTTTGAAGTATATGACTGCCCGCTAAGCGAACTAATAACTCAACAAAACACACGGATGACACAGATTAGACGAATTTTCGCTGATATTATATAAAAATCCGTTTTTATCGGTTTAAATCTGTGTCATACGTGTGCCATTTTCAAAATTGGCACAAGTAACGGATAGTCATATTGAAGTAAATCAATCAAAATAGATTTTTCGGTTTGAACGCTTATAATGAATACTATTTACAACAAATATGATGAAAATTAGAACCAAAAATCTAAACTACCTGGTAATCCGAATAAGCCAGTTCAATTTCATTCAAAACAGCAAATAATTCTTCGGGAGTATTAAGTGTAACCAGCTTTTGTCGAAATTCTTTAAAAGAGTGAATCCCTTTGAAATAATTAGAATAATGAGGGCGCGTTTCTACAATTCCCAAACGATCTCCTTTCCATTCCATTGCCCAAGTTAAATGGTTTCTAACAGCTTCCACTCTATCAGCAACGGTGGGTTTTGCTATATGCTCGCCAGTTTTAAAGTAATGTTTGATTTCATTAAAAATCCACGGATAACCAATGGCGGCACGACCAATCATAATGCCGTCTATGCCATATTCGTTTTTATAATGCAATGCTTTTTCTGGGGAATCAATGTCTCCGTTTCCAAAAATAGGCATCGTGATTCTTGGATTGTTTTTTACTCGCGCAATATGAGACCAATCGGAATGGCCTTTGTACATTTGAGCGCGAGTTCTGGCGTGAATACTCAGAGCGGCAACACCAATATCTTGCAAACGCTCGGCAACCTCATCAATATTGATGGAATTGTCGTCCCAACCCAAACGAGTTTTTACCGTAACCGGCAAATGCGTGCTGTCGATAACGGCTTGCGTCAAGCGAATCATTAAATCGACATCTTTCAAGACACCTGCACCTGCGCCTTTGCAAACGACTTTCTTTACGGGACAACCAAAATTAATGTCAATCAAATCAGGATTTACGGCAGAAACTATTTTGGATGACATCGCCATCGCCTCTTCATCTCCTCCAAAAATCTGGATTCCAACAGGTCTTTCGTAATCGAAAATATCCAATTTCATTCGGCTTTTGATGGCGTCGCGAATCAATCCTTCGGAAGAAATAAATTCGGAATACATCAAGTCGGCTCCGTGTTGTTTGCACAATCTGCGAAATGGCGGATCGCTCACGTCTTCCATGGGTGCGAGAAGTAACGGAAAATCAGGAAGTTCTATGTTGCCAATCTTTATCAAGGGTAATTTTTTTGCAAATTTAGGCTATTTTATTTAAACATAAAAAAGCTAAAGCTTTAGAGAGATTATGGATAAATATTAAATTTGACATTTCTTCCAAAAAAAAGCCCTCAAATATTATGAAATTATTTGAGGGCAGTTTGTAATTCTTATTTTACTTCAAAATTTTATTATGCTTATTAAATTCATCTCCAAAAGCCAAAAAAGAAGAAATAGATAGTTTCTTATGATTCTCTAAAGTTTTATAGAACCCAATAAAATTATTATAATGACTTTTATATGATTCTTGTAAATCTTCTTCAGTTCTAATTATAAAATAACCATTTTTATTAGAACCTATTTTTATATTTTTCTTTAATGGTTTTACAATCCAATTCTTAATATTACTATCCGTCAAATCATTTTTTGAAATATCTAAATCTCTAAATTGTTTGATTATATCGTTGATTTTCAAAGGATTTAGACAATCGTGATTATTCTCATCTAATAAATTTAAAAACAATGTCCTTAATGCGTATATATCTTTTATGTATGATTGTATGTAATCCTTCCTATAGCCCTTACCTAAAACACCGATGGTTAGATATTTGGACAATTCACTTTCTTTTTTATTGCTTTTTAAAAGATGTTTATATTCATCTTTATTGTCAGTAAACGAATACAACAAATTACTATCCATTAATATTTCATTGGTAAAACTCCAAGGATTTATTTCTAGCTTTTCACCATAATTAAGATTATCAACATAATTACTAATAGTAAAATCAATTGTTTCTAAAAGTAATTCGTCATTTGCATCAAAAAAACCGCCTAATTTACTTATAATGTCTATATATAACTTTTGTTCAAATATTCTATTTTCTTCTTTCTCTAATTCATTAGTTTTTATTGGAAATCTTTCATAAATAGTATTTAGACATTCCCAATATAAAAGCTTGCTGAATTTTAGATTTCTATCTTTCAAAACATTAGATTCAGTGTTATCTAATGCAAAATCTAAAACAGAAACAATATGGTCATTAAGATTATTTTTATAATCAGATTTCCTATAACTATCAGTTAATACAATATCATCGAATGTGAAAATATTTTTCATCTTTATAATTTCTTAATAATTAATCTTTCGTTAGGTATTGTTTTGTCCCTCAATCCTGTACGGTAAAAAATATAATTTGTATTTATTTCGTGATTAGAATCCAAAGGATCATAACTTTCAATTTCAAAATCATATTTAGATTTATAGATTTCAATTTCATTTTTTAAAAAATTATCAAACGATTCTTTTTTACACCATTTATTATCAGATTTACCAATGATATGAATTTTTCCATTTTCAGACAGAATATCTCCAGCTCTATTAAAGAATTTTTTTGCTTCACCTAATCCATAAAAGCCATAATTATATGGATTACATAAAATAATGTTTTCAAATTTTCTTGCAAAATTATAGTCATAAAAATGACAAACAGTATCTAAATAATGACAATATTCGGTTTCATAATTAGCATATTCTTTAAAATGCAAAAGTAATTCAGGATAAGATAAATCTGTTAAGTAGCATTTAGGATGTTCTCTTTTTCCGAAATTATTTCTACCTGCACCAAACTCAATGTTATTTACTTCTAAATCATTTGGAAAATCTATATGATGTTCAATTTCATTTCCGAATTTATCTAATATTGGCATAAATTATAATATTTCAACAAAGCTAGCTAAAATTCATTAATTTTAAGCAAGAAATATTTTCTATTATCGTTATGAAAGTCAAAGAATTAAAAAAAGAAATTGTTCTTATAAATAATATTTTAATAGACTTTGAAATATTATTAAACCATTTAAAAACTAATATTATTTGGGATAACTCTATTGTTGCTCGTAAAACAGCGAGTTTTGGCATTCCATACAACTATTCAAATATTCATTATGATCAAAATGAAATTCCTAATTTTCTAGATGAATTAGTTAAAATTGTCAATTCTAAAAATGGATTTATTCCAAATAATTGCTTAATTAATTTTTATTTTGAAAATAAATCAAAGATGGGATTTCATTCAGATCAGATTGACATTTTAGATAAAAATACTGGAATCGTAATTTTTTCGTTTGGTTCGTCAAGAATTTTAAGATTTAAAAGTAAAAATGATTCAAAAATGATCTACGATATTTTATTAGAAAACAACAGTTATTTTTATATGTCTCAAAATACACAAACAGAATGGCTACATTCGATTTTGCCTGATAAAAACATTAAAGAAAGCGAAAGATTTAGTCTTACTTTCAGAAAGATTACAGAAAAATAAAACCATTAAACTTTCCTAAATCATTAGCTGTATAATAAAATTCTGTTTTTTCCAATTTCAATCATTAAGTACATTTTTAGTCATTCCTTAATGAGTTTGATTAATCTAAAATCTTCAATCAAAAAATACCTATATTTGCAGATTAATTGCTTGCGTGAGGGATTGCAGAGGAAATCCTTTTTCTTTTTTCTTTAAAAAGAAAAAGATTGTAACGAAAAGCCCGACCCTTGTGGTCACGCCCAAAAAATCGACATACATAAAGAATGAAACATATACGGAATTTTTGCATTATTGCACACATTGACCACGGTAAAAGCACACTTGCCGACAGACTTCTTGGTGCTACACAAACCGTTACCGCTCGTGAGGAAAAAGCCCAATTACTTGACAATATGGACTTGGAACGTGAACGTGGGATTACCATAAAAAGTCATGCGATTCAGATGGAATACAAATACAAAGGCGAGGATTATATCTTGAATTTGATTGATACTCCGGGACACGTGGATTTTTCGTATGAGGTTTCGCGTTCGATTGCGGCTTGCGAAGGTGCACTTTTGATTGTGGATGCTGCGCAAAGTATTCAGGCACAAACAATTTCGAATTTGTATTTGGCTCTTGAAAATGACTTGGAAATTATTCCAGTTTTGAACAAAGTGGATTTACCAAGTGCAAATCCTGAGGAAGTTAGCGACGATATTATTGATTTATTGGGTTGCAAGCTAGAAGATATTATTCATGCTTCGGGGAAAACGGGTTTTGGTGTCGAAAATATTTTGGCCGCCATTATCGAGAAAATTCCACCTCCAAAAGGAAATAAAGACGAACCATTACAAGCTTTGATTTTTGACTCGCATTACAATCCGTTTCGGGGAATTGAGGTTATTTTCCGTGTGAAAAATGGCGAAATTAGAAAAGGCCAGAAAATTAAATTTATGGCTACGGGCAATGAATATTTTGCCGATGAAGTAGGAACATTAAAATTAAACCAAGTTCCAAAAAGTGTAATTTCGACTGGCGATGTTGGGTATTTGATTTCTGGAATTAAAGAGGCGAAAGAGGTAAAAGTAGGAGACACGCTGACAGATGCCAAAACGCCAACAACGAATATGATTACTGGTTTCGAAGATGTGAAACCAATGGTTTTTGCTGGAATTTATCCTGTGGACACCGAAGATTTTGAAGAGCTAAGAGCTTCGATGGAAAAACTACAGCTGAATGATGCTTCTCTTGTATTTACTGCCGAAAGTTCAGCAGCTTTAGGTTTTGGTTTCCGTTGTGGTTTCTTAGGAATGCTTCACATGGAAATTATTCAGGAACGTTTGGAACGCGAGTTTAATATGACTGTAATTACTACTGTTCCTAACGTTTCGTATTTAGCATATACCAAAAAAAATCCAGAAACAGCTTTGGTGGTAAACAATCCATCGGATTTACCAGAACCTTCTAGTTTAGATCGTGTTGAAGAGCCTTACATCAAAGCAACTATCATTACCAAAGCCGATTTTGTGGGTAACGTAATGAGTTTGTGTATCGAAAAACGTGGTGTTATCACCAATCAAACCTATTTGACGACAGAAAGAGTGGAATTGAATTTTGATATGCCATTGGCCGAAATTGTATTCGATTTTTACGATCGATTGAAAACCGTTTCTAAAGGATATGCTTCGTTTGATTATTCGCCAATTGGAATGCGAACTTCCAAATTAGTAAAATTGGACGTTTTATTGAATGCCCAATCTGTAGATGCACTTTCAGCTTTGATTCACGAAAGTAACGCCTACAATATTGGTAAAAAAATGTGTGAAAAATTGCGTGAGCTGATTCCGAGACAACAATTTGACATTCCGATTCAAGCCGCAATTGGAGCTAAAATTATTGCCCGTGAAACGATAAAAGCCTTGAGAAAAGATGTTACTGCCAAATGTTATGGTGGTGATATTTCTCGTAAACGTAAATTATTGGAAAAACAGAAAAAAGGTAAAAAACGTATGCGATTAGTTGGAAATGTTGAAATTCCGCAAGAAGCGTTTATGGCTGTTTTGAAGTTGAATGATTAATTTTATTGACTTTTAGATAATAGACGAATATAGATAATAGAGAAAACCTGATGATGAAAATTGTCAGGTTTTTTTGTTTATTTTTGGGAAAGATATAGTTGGTTATGGAAAAAATTAGTGAAGAAGAATTACACAAGCTACTTAAAACAGGAGTTAGAATTAGAGAAAAAGAAATTAACTTATCTAATATAGATTTAGAGAATATTAATTTAGCACGATTTGAAAATTGCAACTTCACTTCTCCAAGAACTCATTTTACTAAAAACCCTACTTATGAAAATGAAACAATTACTCAAAAAATCAATATCTCATTTAAATCGTGTTCATTTAATGATTTATTAATTCTCAAAATTAATAATTTCGAGAACGTCAGTTTTTCTCATATCAAAATTGCTAAGAGCATTTTGATACATCATTCAAATTGCAACTCATTTAACTTCGAAGACAATGACAATATTAACTATCACATTGAAATACTTGGTTGCGACTTTCAAAAACATTTTACTTTCACAACTAATACATTTGAAAAAAAAGGAAAGTTTCAATTATATGAAAATACATTTAGAGAAAAAACTTTCATAACTAAAAATACATTTAATGATTTAAACATAGAAAGACAATATTTCAAAGAATTCTTAGGTTTTAAAAATAATTTCATTAAAGATTCGACTTCATTAATATTAAATTCAGAATTTGAAGAAGTAACTTTTAATAAATCAAATTTTTCAAATCTCACTTTCAATAAATGTGACTTCCTAAATACTACTTGGTTTGAAGAATGCGAACACTTAGATAATTCAAAATTAAGATTTGTTGCTTGTAAATTTGAAAAATACTCATTGTTTGACAACTCAAAATTTAATAAAATAGAGATTCTACATTCAAAATTCCAAGAAAAAGTCTCATTTGAAAACTTAGAAACCAACTCTTTCAAAATCCACCAAGTAACTTTTGCAGAAGCGGCTTATTTTGATGATTTGAACAAAAACAACAATAAAGCAATTGAGAATTGGGATAGAAAAACTTTAAGAGCTATAAAAAGAGAACTTATAAACACTCATAATCAAATCGATTATTTACGTTTTAAAGCTTATGAGTTAAATGCTTATGACAAAGAAAAAGGTAAAAACTGTAAAGACCAAATAGTATTATTTTTCAACAGGCATTCAAATTATTTTGGATTAGATTGGACAAGAGGTGTATGTTTTATTTTTATCACTAGTTTTTCTTTCTATCTTTTGTATCTAATTACTTTTATTATAGCGATAGAAAACACCTTGTTTTTACCTAAAACTTTTGAAGATTTTTCAGTAATCTATATCAAATTTTTAAATCCTTTTTCTTTTTTAAAAACTCCAATTCCTGAAGCTGACGAATACTTTTTCCCTTTATTACTTTTAAATCTTTCAAAAATATTCGTTTCATACGGAATTTATCAAACCATTCAAGCTTTTAGAAAGTTTGGAGTTAACGGAGGATAAAAATCTTAAAAAATAACACAAAAACATTCCCAATTATGTTTGATGAATCTCCCAAACGATTTGACCGCATTGTTGCTATTCTTATTCAATTGCAATCCAAAAAAATTGTGAAAGCACAGGAATTAGCGAATCGTTTTGATGTTAGTTTGCGCACTATTTATCGTGACATTCGCACGCTGGAAGCTTCGGGAGTTCCTATTTATAGTGAGGCTGGAGTTGGTTATGCTTTGATGGAAGGCTATCGATTGCCGCCCGTGATGTTTACACGAGAAGAAGCCAGTAGTTTTATTGCTGCCGAAAAATTAATGCAAAAATTTACTGATGCGACACTTGGAAATCATTATGCTTCGGCGATGTACAAACTAAAAGCGGTACTTCGAAGCGATGATAAAGATTGGGTTTCCAGCATTGAATCGAGTGTTTTAATGCAATCGGGAGAGAAGCTTTTTAATGATAAATCGCCCAATACTTTAGCGACTCTTTTTGAAAGTATCGCCGAAAAAACCCAAGTTATTCTGTCATATGAAGCGATTCAATCGGATGGAATTACAGTGCGACATATTGAGCCTGTTGGCGTTTTTCACGAAAATAACAATTGGTATGTATTTGGTTATTGCCATTTGCGAAAAGAGTATCGTCAATTTCGAGCTGATCGGGTTCACGGAATTCAAAAAACGGAAATTCCTTTTTCATTAGAACACGATGCCTTAGAAACTTATTTGGATAAAGATAAAAATGTTCCAACAACAAAAGTTCGGATTCTTGTAGATAAAAAAATTGCCAAATACTTGGCATTCGAACAAAAATACCACGGCTTTGTTTCTGAAAAAGAAATAGATAATAAAATCGAAATGACGTTTATGACTCGTGATATTGAAAATGGTTTTGCGCGTTGGTTTCTGATGTTTGGAGATTATGCGACTATACTAGAACCCGAAAGATTAAAAACAAGAATTCTGGAATTACTAGAAATAAACAGACAAAGACTTTTATAAAAAAAGCTCCTAAAACAAAATTCATTTTAGGAGCTTTACTAATTTATCTTTCCCAGAAAAAAGGAGGTTCAATGCCTAGTGCCCGTAAGTACACATAACCTTGACCGCGATGATGTACCTCATTGTCAATAAAATAGAGAATATTCTGGATAATCGGGAATTCATATTGTCCAAACAAATTAAAGGTTTCATTAAAATCTTCTATCGTCAGTTTCTCCCAATTGAGGTTAATTTCTTCCGTTGCTTCGTCCCATTTTTTAAGATATTGTGCCTTGAAAATTAATTTCTCCCCTCCTTCTTCATTATAAGGTTGAACATCTCGATTCACGATGCCTCTCATGGCAGGTGCGCCAATGGCCAAAAGTTCATCAACCATCTTAGAAAAAGGACGCATTCCGCCAATTGAAAATTCAAAGAAATCTTTTTCAGGAAACAATTCAATTACACGACGTGTCAAAGCGCGATGCCCTTGCCAATGTTTCAACAAATCTTCAGGAGTAATAACTTGTGCCGCTAGTTTTTTCATAATTTTAAAGTTTAAATTTTTACTTCTTCAAAAGTAGATACAGCTAGTGACAACAGTTTGTCAGTAGTATTTTATTTTTTTTGCAACCAATCAAATAATCGTTTGGCATCTTCCAAATTAAACAACTGCGTCCCTTCGTTCATCGTTGCTGCCGAGCCACAGGCAACTCCCCATTTCACGACTTCTTCTAAACTTTTGTTTTGAGATAATGCCCAAACCATTGCACCTACCATACTATCGCCTGCTCCAACGGTACTTTTCTTTTCAACATTGGGTGCTGAAACAAATTCGGTTTGAGTTGCCGTTACTAAAACTGCTCCTTGAGCACCTAGAGAAACAACTACAATTTCGGCGCTTCCTTTCGCTATTAATTTACGTGCTGCTGGCGCAACTTCTTCTATTTCTAATCGTTCAACTCCTATTAATTTAGCTAATTCGCCAATATTTGGTTTTACTAAATACACTCCTTTTTCGAGTACTTTTTGCAACGCTTCTCCCGAAGTGTCTGCAATTAATTTTATTCCTGAAGCTTTCGCTAAAATTGCAATATGTTGATAAAAATCTGTTGATAATCCTTCGTTCAAACTTCCGCTTGCTATTAAATATTTTGGTTTTAGTTCTTGAATAGTTTGAATGATATTCCCTTTTTCAATTTCTGAAATTGCAGCTCCAGGAAAACAAAAACGATATTGAGCATTAGTATTAGTATCTAAAGCAACAAGGTTTTCTCTTGTCCAATTTTGAGTTGTTATTGTTTTTATTGCAATTCCTTCTTGTTGTACCAATTCTTCCAACTTTTCTCCAGGTGAACCTCCTGAAGTAAACACACATAATGATTGTCCACCCAAACGTGAAATTGCTTTGGAAACATTGATTCCTCCGCCACCTGCATCATAACGTGGTAATCCACAACGAATTTTTTGCTCAGCAACTAATCCCGAAAACTGAGCACTTTTATCAAGAGATGGATTTACCGTAAGTGTAATTATATCGAATGTTTTCATTTTCTAAAAATTAAAATAGTGTATTGAAGCCCTAAATTTAATGATAAATAAATAAACCACTATTGACTGAAAGTCAATAGTTTTAATTTAGCAGGCTAAAAGTCTGCAAAGTTTTAAGAGTAAAAATAATTCAACCACAGATTCGCAGATTAAAAATCAAATCCATATAAATAATCTGCGAATCTGCGGTAAAAATTTTTAGAACCTGAAAGGGAAAATGCACTAAAGTGCATAGTTTTATATGACAGTCCGCAAAGTGTACCAATTATATTTTTTTCGCCACTGATTTCACAGATTCTCACAGATTTTACATATAATTACTAAAGAAATCTGTGTAAATCTTTTTAATCTGTGGCTAATATTATCGGTTTGGTATTAGTCACGGATAGTCATATAGTTTTAACTACAGCTGTGACCAATAAAGTGACTCCGTTGAATCTGATTTTTTTATTTCACAAAAACCCTTCTCTTATTCGTACCTTTGCCACTTCAAAATAAAAATATAATGATAGAAGATAAATCCCCACAACGAACAAGCATTGCTCAACTCGGAGAGTTTGGATTAATAGACCACTTGACCAAAAACTTTGAAATTAATCAAGTTTCCACCCTAAAAGGAATTGGTGATGACGCTGCAGTTTTAGATTTTGGAGCTAAAAAAGTAGTCGTTTCTACTGATTTGTTGATTGAAGGTGTTCATTTTGATTTGGGTTATATGCCTTTGAGACATTTGGGTTACAAAGCGGTCGTGGTCAACGTTTCGGATATTTGTGCGATGAATGCCAAAGCGACCCAAATCCTGGTTTCAATAGCGGTTTCTAATCGGTTTCCACTGGAAGCTCTAGAAGAATTATTCGACGGAATTACGCTTGCCGCTAATGAATACAAAGTAGATGTTATTGGCGGAGATACAACATCCTCACAAAAAGGATTGATTATCAGCATTACTGCTATTGGCGAAGCCGATGAAAATGAAATTGTATATAGAAATGGAGCTGGTCAAACTGATTTATTAGTTGTAACAGGCGATATTGGCTCAGCTTATATGGGATTGCAAGTTTTAGAACGTGAGAAACAAGTTTTTCAAGTGAACCCAAACTCACAACCCGATTTAGATGCTTATACTTATATTATTGAACGCCAATTAAAACCTGAAGCTCGAAAAGATGTGCGCACTTTATTGCACGCTTTAGAAATAAAACCAACTTCGATGATTGACATTTCGGATGGTTTGTCCTCAGAAATTATGCATATCTGCAAACAATCGAAAGTAGGTTGCAATTTATATGAAGATAAATTGCCATTAGATCCTCAGTTTATGAATGTTTGTGAAGAATTTGATTTAGATGCAACAACAGTTGCTATTAATGGCGGTGAAGATTATGAATTACTCTTCACTATTAAAATGGAAGATTTTGATAAGATAAAAGGAAATCCAAACTTTTCAATTATTGGTCACATGACTCAAGAAAGCGAAGGAATTCATTTGGTAACACGTGCCAACACTAGAATTCCATTAAAAGCTCGTGGCTGGGATGCTTTGAGTGAAGAATAAATAAAGACAAATAAAGAACGGCACTTTTTTAAAGTGCCGTTCTTTTTATATTGAGTTTAAAAACTAAAAAAGCAAACCTCTATTTTTAGCTTCTTTTACAAGTTCAATATCACTTTCATCTTTAATATTCAATAATTTTTTTAGATTCATTTTCCTTTTTTCTATAGCTTCTATAGATATTGGAACGTATTGAGCAATATCATTTGTTTTGGTTCCTTTAGAAATATGGAAAAGAATTTGTTTGTCAAAAAGATCTATTTCTATAGCTTCTAGTAAATCTTGATCCATCATTTTCTGAATCGACTGGCTATAATAAGTCTCATTATTTATCACTTTGTCAAAACCAAAAAGCAACTCATCGAAAGTTAAATCATTTTTTATTACTAGTCCTTTAGGGTTTATTGTATCAATTATGTTTTTAATTTTCAACAATTCGGTGTACATAGTAAGCAAAATAATTTTGCAATCTGGCATACATTCATTCAGCAATTTTGCCAAATCTTCGCCGGAGAACAATCCTTTTTCCTCATAAGTGGGCATACTAATATCTAAAAAAGCAATATCAAATGTAGGTGTTTCCGGGTCAGTTATTATTTCATAAGCTGATTTACAATCTTTAGCTTCTAAAAAAGTATATTCATATTCCGTTGGCTTGTATCTAGTAATACCATTCTTGTAGCCTTGAATAATAAATGGGTGGTCGTCAACTATTAATATGTGTTTTTTTTTCATTGATTTAGAATTGGGGGTCAATAATCATTTGTCTTTAATTTTTTTCTTTCATATAGGAACTGTAACTGTTATAGTACTTCCTTCGCCTTTTTTAGATTTCACATCAAATGTTCCGTTGCATTCATCTATTCTGGAAAGCATATTTTGCAAACCGATTCCTTTTTTAGCTCTGTTTACATCAAAACCAATTCCGTCATCACTAATTATCAAAAACAAATTTTGCTTTTCTTTTTTAAATTCTACTTTGATGGCATTAGCTTTAGCATACTTATTAATATTCTGTAGCGATTCCTGAACAATACGATATAAATTGATTTTGATGGCATTGCTTATTGATTCCCACTTTATGTTTGAATCAATTGTTGAAACTAATTTTGGATCGAACGTCTTTTTCTGTTCTTCAAACAAGTTGTCTATGATGGCTACGAAGTTATTAATTAATTCCGATTTCTCCCTATTCAAATCGTGTGAAATTTCACGAATATCCTGTTCGATACTTTTCAATTCATTTAGATAACTGTTTCTTTGAAAAGCACCAACTTCATCATTGATTTTATTCAAACTGTCCAAGTTCATCCGCACACCAAACATTCTTCCTAAAACGCCATCGTGCAATTCCTGGGCAACTCGTTTTTTCTCTTTTACCCTGATGGTTTCCACTTCACTTTGTTGAGAAATCATTAAATTATAGATTTCCTCATTGGCTCTTTGTTGTTCCTGTTTGTATAACAACTCCCTGTTTCTAGCTTTTTGTGATTTGATGATGTACATAAACAAACCAATTATTAAAATAGATCCAAAAATGTACACCAAATTCCTATTTTGGGTTGTTAAAGCGGAGTTTTCCTCTTTTATCTGATCTGTTTCATACTCAATGCGGGTAAATTTATCAGCAATATTTCTATCTGCCTTTTGCAAACTATCATTAATATGGATGTATTCTTTATTATAAATAGCCGATTTCGAAGGTTCTATAAGTGCCATTCGTTTCAAAGGCAATAGTAGATTACGGTTATTTTTTGAATTTCTAGCGGTTGCAAGTGCTTCATTAGAATATTTCAATGATTTTACAAAGTCGTTTTTGGATGCAAAATACTCTGAAAGATGGAGTTGACTAATAATAATCCCTGTTGTTAATTTTAAACTATCTCTCATCTTCAAAGATTCATAAAATAGTTCAGGAAGCTCTTTAGATTCATTTAATTTGAATCGAGAATAGCCCAAATTCTCTAATAACAATGCATAAACAAAGGGTTTGTATAAAAGTAAATCTTTTTTTTGTTCCAAGCCTTGTTGAAAATAGGGAATTGCCTTTTTGTATTGGTTCAAATTAAGATAGACCAAACCCATATTATTCATTGAAGTAGCTTTATACTGAAATTCAACTGGAGATGTTTCTAAATCTAAGGTTTCTAAAGCCTTGGTATGATATTCTATTGCTTTATCATATTCCCCCAATTCATTATAAACTAACCCCAAAAGATTATACAATTCATAAGCCACGGCGTTTGCCTTCTCTCCTTTTAAAACACGCAATGCTTTGAGAGCAGAAATTTCACTGCCTGAAAAATCACTTTCGTTGTATTGCAACTGAGCTTTATTGAGTCGTGCTTTAGCAAGGTTGTAATTATCATTCCGCTGCAGATATATTTTTTCGGCTTTGAAATAATACAAAAAAGCACTATCTGAAACACCTTGAGAACCATAATAATCCCCTAAATAGGAAAAAGCTTTAGCGATACTCACAGTATCCTTCCCGCTTTCGGCCTTTTCTAATACAATTTGTGCAATTTTGCGATAATTGTTCCAATCGTTCAAATTATAATAACGATTGGCTATCCGGAACAAGTTTACTCTTTGTAAGGAATCATTGGGTTGA
The DNA here is from genome assembly GCF_028712645.1 of Flavobacterium sp. Classification (GTDB taxonomy): domain Bacteria; phylum Bacteroidota; class Bacteroidia; order Flavobacteriales; family Flavobacteriaceae; genus Flavobacterium. The sequence goes on from NZ_JAQTPQ010000034.1 coordinate 16,097, forward strand.
TTGATGGTAATATCAAATGCTTTCTGAATATATTCCTGTCTTTTTTTAGTAGTGGAACTAAAATCGTTGGCTTTAGATAGGTAGGTAGAAAGACTGTCCTCTTCTGTTGAAGTAGTTGTTTGGCTTTTTGAATTCTTCTTAGTACAGCCAAAGAAAGCAATCAGTAACAGTATGTAGAATATTCTTTTCAATAGTTGTTCTTTGAATGGCATCAAAAATACTAAAATAAAACTATTGGCAATAAAAAAGGCTATCAAAATTTGATAGCCTCACTATATTTATAAAATATAAGTCTAATTTAAATCAATGTAGATTAGTCCAGCCTTACAGTTCCTCCTGTTGCTCCTTGACCTGCAGCATCTAATCTTACTGTTCCTCCTGTTGCTCCTTGACCTGCAGCATCTAATCTTACTGTTCCTCCTGTTGCTCCTTGACCTGCAGCATCTAATCTTACTGTTCCTCCTGTTGCTCCTTGACCTGCAGCGGCAACAATAGTTGTCTCTGGTGTAGTGAATGAAGTTAATATCATTACCAATGATAATAAACTGAATGTTAAAATTGCTTTTTTCATAATTTAGGGTTTTATATCGTTATACGTTTTTTACGTTACTCATTATGTATTGCGGTTATCACAATAACACGGTGTAAAAGTATATAGCATCTCTCGAAATCCCTTACAAATAAAGGCGTTTGTGGTAGAATGTAGCCGTTTGATAGTGAATGACCCTCAAATCTGGGTGAATGGTTTTTGAGGAAATTAACAATTTGTAGCGTTATGTTATTGCCGCTTCTTTTTGTCATTCCTTTTTCCTTCTTGTCATTCCGACAAAGGAGGAATCTCATCAGTTGCTCACATTATGTGATTTCTCCCTATGGTCGAAATGACAAAAAAACTTAACTTTGTTTTTACAGAAATGACAAAAAACATAAAAACAAGTAATTATGAACAATACAATGATAGAATACAATGAGGGCTACCATACTTATTATGTGTATATCATTACAAACAAATACCGTTCTACTTATTATATAGGTATGACTAATAATTTAGGAGAGCGACTAAAAAAGCATCAGGAAAACATTGAAAAAGGTATAAAAACATTTGCAGCAAAATACAATATTGAATTTTTAGTGTATTATGAAAAACATACTTGGGTTCAACAAGCTATTGCACGAGAAAAAGAATTGAAAGCTTGGCGAAGAGATAAAAAGTTAGCATTAATTAAGTCATTCAATAGTAACTTTGAGTTTTTGAATGACCGATTTATGAAGGTTTAAAAAATAATTTATTGGTCATTGCAATTCCTTCTTACCATTCTGAGGAACAAGGAATCCCATCAGTTCTCGTTATGTGATTTCTCCTTTGTCGAAATGACAAGTAGAATGAATGTTGAATAGAAAAATAGCATTATTTTTTAAATCTCCAAATAGTTGCCATTGGCAAAATCTGAGATAATTGTATCTACATTTTCCTTATAGGATTTGGAAAATGGAATTTTTGTGGTGGTATTTTTAATATAACAAACGGCATTTCCGGTGTGAATTCTGGAAATATAATCCCGATTTAGAATATAACTATTATGAATTCGGATAAAAGGATGGGTTAAGATTCCCTCAAAATGTTTCAACGTTTTGAATGCTGTAACCATTTCTCCATTACTCAAATGAATGTCGGTAGAGTTATTATCGGCTTGGAAATAGCAAATGTCTTTGGCATCGATATAACGATAATCACCATAGGATTTGATACATAATACAAGAGGTTGTTCAACAATTGAAATTTGTTTATTTTGTTTTGGCACAAAAGAAGTTACCTCTTGTTCTTCTGAAGTTTCTTGTTTTTCTTCTCCCTCAGCAGTTTCTTCTTCTTCAACAAATTCTGGAGATTCTCCAATATCTTGAGGTTCTACTTTAGTCTGTCTTTGAAGTTTTTCGAAAGCAGGATTTTTAATTATTGAAACCTCATCTTCACCAATCGCTTTCTTCATTTTCAGAATCGATTTTATCAAATCAATTCGCTGCACTGGTTTCAATAAATAATCAGCCACTTCATATTGAATGGCCTCAAATGCTGAATCTCTCTTAGTAGTTGTAATAATGATTTTAGGAATAACGCTCAAATAGCGATACAACTCATTGATGAGCGCGAGTGATAAATTACTCTTTTTATCAGCTGGATCAATTTCAAGAAAAATTAATTTTGGATTGTGTTCTAATATAAGATTTAGACCCTCAGCATAGGTATTAGCTGCTGCCACAAAGACAAGCTCCGAAAAACCATCAGCAACAGCCTTGGTTTTCAAAACACTTTCTTGATCGTCGTCAATAATAATGTAGGGCAAATTCATCAATGTCGTGTCCTAATTTGTTAGGCATAACATTAGAAGATTGAAGTGTAACTTCAAAATTTAAGTATTTCGGGTAGTTTTGGGAACTAGTTACATAAAAGTGTTCGTTTTTTTACAAAAAACACCTTTTTAACAAGCTAAAAATAAACATTTAGACCATTTTACATATAAGTTGTTAATATTTTTTAAACAAATGTTGATACATTAAAATAAAGTGCAAATAAATCCGATAAAATACAAGACAAATCACAAATATTTCACTTTTTGAAAATATTTCTAAGATTCTTTTTGTCAATTCATAATAATATCGTAATATTGCGATATGGGAATAACAAAAACAGCTGGTTTCTCAACAGAAACCAATGAAATGGCCGATATTCTAAAAGCATTAGGACATCCTGCTCGCCTAGAAATTGTAAAAATTTTAATGGGTTTACCCACTTGTGTTTGTGGAGACATTGTAGAAATTTTGCCGTTAGCACAATCTACCGTTTCTAAGCATTTATCCGAATTAAAAAAAGTAGGGATTATTAAAGGAACCATTAAGGGAAACAACATTTGCTATTGTTTGGATGAAAAGATTATTCTAAAAATTCAAAATTTTATAAACTTAGTACAAACCTGTTGCATTAAATCATCTGAATGCTGCTAAAAATCCTCTCCCCAACCCTCTGGGAGTAAAAATTAAAATATATTATGAACTGGAACGTTTTTAAAACACAATTAGCTCAATATCCTGAGCATCATTTGCAATTTGAATTTGCATTAAAGAGCAGAGTTCACTCCTCTTTTCATATTACCGAAATTAAACAAGCCAACATCACATCTGTAGATTGTGGCGGAAAAATGAATGCTTGGACTGAAATCATAGTTCAACTTTGGG
>NZ_JAQTPQ010000271.1 GCF_028712645.1 Flavobacterium sp.
TTGGTAATAATTTACTTAATTTTACTCCAAATAATAAATAAAACAAACAATGAAAAAAATAATAATTTTGAGCCTTGCAAGTATTGCAATGCTAATGGTTTTGGTTCAATGTAAATCAAATAATGAAAAGCAAGAAGCTACAACAAAAGAGGTCGTAAATCCTAATTTGCATAAAATTACAGTAAAAGAAATTTTGAACGCAACTGCTTACACTTACCTTTTTGTTGCTGAAGGCGAAAAGGAATTCTGGATTGCAATTCCACTTACAGAAGTAGAAGTTGGAAAAACCTACTCTTATGAAGGAGGAATGGAAATGAAAAAATTTGAAAGCAAAGACTTAAAAAGAACTTTCGATTCTGTATTCTTTGTAGAAGGATTAATGGATCCTAACCCACCAGTAGTAGCTGAAAAAGCAGTAGATACTACTAAAAGTAATGTAACTTCAACTGAATTATCAAAAGGAATTACTTTAGCCAAAGGAGCTATATCGATACACGATTTGTTTTCAGGCAAAGAGAATTTAGCAGGGAAGACTGTAATTTTAACTGGAAAAGTGGTGAAATTTATGCCAGAAATTATGAATAAAAATTGGATTCACCTCCAAGATGGTTCTAGTTTTAAAGGATCAAATGACATAACAATTACCTCATTGGCAAAAGTAAAACTGGATGAAATTGTTACTCTAAAAGGAACTGTTGTTTTAAATAAAGATTTAGGTTCAGGTTATAAATACGACATTCTAATTGAAGATGCTGTTCTTGTGAAATAGAATTGAAATTTCATAAATAAAAGAATCCTATTTCAATGAAAAATGAAATGGGATTTTTTTTGGGAAAAATTATGGTAGATTTGTGTTAGTAAAACAATTTAATGGACAGTTAATTATTTGTCTAATTTTGTAAAAAAGATATAGTTATGGAAATTCAATTTCAAACGAAAGAAGTTAGTAATAAAATGCAACGGGAGAGTTTTTTAAAACTGTCAAAAGTGGAACGCATTTATAACTTTCTAAATCTAGTGTATAGGGTAAATCAATTTCCAAGTAAAGTTAAATCAGATAAATCAACTAATTTTTTGATTACAATTAAGTCTAAATAATATGTTCCACCCTTGGGAAGAAAATATCAATAGTTTCGTTTCATTGGCCAATAAACATAAGGTCAGAATGATTATGGTTGGTGGAGGTGCCGTAAATTTTCACGGATATCAACGCCATTCTGCCGATGTAGATTTTTGGATAGAAACAACCGATGAAAATTTCAAAAAATTAGTCCTTGTTTTTAAAGAAATGGGATTCGAAATTGAAGATTTCCCATTAGCCGTAAAACAGCAACAACAAAACATTTCTGTTAAATTTTCTCCATTAGATTTGGATTTGGAATTGATTACTAATTTTTCAGTAAACAAATCGTTTTCAAAAGCTTACAATGACAGTGAAATTTGCGAAGTAAATGACAATAAATTTTTAAGATGGAATGTGATTTCGCTTGAGGATTTAATTACTAGCAAAATCAAAGCCAATAGACCTAAAGATTTACTGGATATACAACAGCTACGGGAGATAAATAAGAAATAATTTTCAAATAAACGGAACGATAAACTATTGAAAACATATTGTCATCCCAAATTCCGTTGCCAGTAGAAACTACAACACTTAATAAATGCAAAATCCCATTTCAATAAAAACATAAAACCACTCCTTCGAGTGGTTTCATTATTAAAATTGTGTCGGTTCATAGATTACTTATCCTCCAAAATTTCTGTCAAAACCTTGTTTTCTGTGCCATTTGGCATTTCAATTTTTAGTTTCAAAGCTAGTGTTGGTGCAACTTGAGTGATTTCTTTTTTATCGAAACTTTCTCCTGGTTTTATTTTCCATCCATAAAAAAGTAAAGGTGCGTGTGTGTCATAAGCATAAGGTGTTCCGTGAGAAGAACCCGTTGGACCATATTGAATGTATCCGGGTTTGTCAAGTACAACCATATCACCATTTTGAGTTGGGTCATACCCTTTGGCAATAAAATTTAGGTAATAATCATTTCCTGTTGAAGCTAAAATTTCTTCTTCGGTATACACTCTTTTCACTTGTTCCTGCGTCAACAAATAATCCTTGAATACTTGTTTTACTTTAACCAATTCTAATCCTTTTGACTGAATTAATTCCTTGTTAAAAAAAAGATTAAAATTAGAATAATTAGTAACTAAATCCTCACCAAAAGTTGCTATTGAAAAGTTTTTTAAAGATTTAGTGATTTCTTTAGTATTAAGATTTTTAACAGCATATTTATTATCTTTCAAATAATTGGCATTTTCTGCGCAAGCGTGATCTGAAGTTAAGAAAAGTAGATAATTATCCTTACCAACGGTTTTATCTAAATAATCTAAAAAGTCTGCTATTGTCAAATCTAATCGTAAGTATGTGTCTTGTAATTCCATCGATCTTGGCCCCAAAATATGACCAATATAATCTGTTGAAGAAAAGCTAACTGTCAAAAAATCAGTAACATAATCTTTTCCTAATTCTTCTTTTTCGATAGCTTTCTTAGCAAAATCTTCTAATAAATTATTACCAAAAGGTGTTGACCTCATAACTTCAGCTCCGTGTTTATCATACATTTCTTTAAGATTGTATGGGAAAACTGGTTTGTCGCAATTGTATAATTTGCCTTCATACGGATTATCGTCTGGCCAACTTTCATTATAATCAGCTGCTGGTTTTAGTAAATTCCAACCTTTATTGATATATGTCAAATATTTTTTTTCGTTATTGAATTCGGTTACCCAATCAGGAAGCTTTTGACCATAAAAAGTACTCGAAATAAATGCTCCTGTTCCGCTATACCAAAAAGCCCAATTAGCAAAATGTCCTGCTGGCAAGATAGCACCTCGATCTTTCAAACTCATCCCAATTACTTTTCCTTTTAAGTTAGTTCCTAATCGCAATTCATCAGTTATAGTAGTACTTTGAAGATTTTTTGGAGACATTGCTCCTTCTTTGTCTGCCCCATCGCCAACAGTTTGTACAGAATCATCATCTGTACAATAAGTCGTTTTACCTAATTTTCTGCTATACCATTCATTGCCAACAATTCCGTTTACTGATGGTGTGGTTCCCGTATAAATAGAGGCGTGCCCCGGACCAGTATAAGTAGGCATATAATTAAAATTGGCGTTGTGAAATACAAATCCTTTACTCATCAATCGCTTGAAACCATTAGGAGAAAAATCGTCCGAAAAACGATATAAATATTCCATTTTCATTTGATCAACCACAATTCCAACAACTAATTTTGGACGTTGTTGTGCTTGAACGCTAGTAATAACAACAAATGCCAACAACAAAAACAACTTTTTCATAATACATATTTTATTGAAACAAAAATACACATTCCCTTTTAGAAACAGGAAAAACGGATAAAAATTAGGTAAAAATTAATCTTAATTTAACTTAAGTTAATTTTTATAATTGAAGATGTTATAGACAATGATTCTATCTTCATAATTGATGTAAAGTTGCTTACGATTTCCCTGATGTTTTCTGGTAATAATAGAAAGTGTGCAATCTTCACCATTGTTATCTTTGCAAGTAAATGAATAAACACTATCGGTTTCACTCTCTTCTAAAGGGATATAATTTATAATTTCAAATGCTTGAATTACTTCGGAATAAACAACAATTCGATTTTTATCTGTGTCTAATTTTACTAAAATATTGACTAAACCCAAATCAGACCATTTGCCCCAATTCCCTTTTTGATTTTTTTGCAAAACACTCAAACTAGAAGTGCTGAATGTATAGGTTTGACTGTAAGATTGACTCAATCCCAATATCATAAAAGCCAAAACAAGAATTATTTTTATTTTTGTCATCATTTGTAAAATTTGTCAGAAATCAAAAGTAATAAAATTAGAAACTAGAAATCGAATTTTGTAACATCATTTTTTGCTAATTCAAAATCCGCTATTATTTCCTTAATAATTGCTGCTACTGGTTTTATCTCGCAAATTATTCCTGCTATTTGCCCAATTTCTAATTCACCTTCCACTAAATCTCCCTCAAACATTCCACGTTTTGCCCTTGCTCTACCTAACAATGTTGACAATTCCTCTTTTGTTGGGCATTTTGAATACAAATCCTGTACATCTTGGTAAAACTTATTTTTGATTAATCGAACAGGAGCCAATTCTTTCAATGTAACTTGCGTCTCCCCTTCTTTGGTTTCAATAATTCTGTTTTTGAAATTTTCGTGAGCTGATGATTCTATCGAAGCTGCAAAACGACTTCCTATTTGTACACCATCGGCACCAAGAACCATTGCGGCAAGCATTCCTTGACCACTTGCAATTCCTCCCGCAGCAATTAGTGGGATTTTGATTTTTTCTTTCACCATAGGAATTAAGGTAAAAGTGGTGGTTTCCTCTTTTCCATTATGTCCTCCTGCTTCAAAACCTTCAGCTACAACGGCATCAACACCTGCATCTTGTGCTTTTATTGCAAAAACAGAACTGCTCA
>NZ_JAQTPQ010000272.1 GCF_028712645.1 Flavobacterium sp.
ACTACAGCGCTGCAATTGGTTCCTGAAGAAACAGCAGTTAAGTCAGCGGTTGGACAGTTAGCAATGACTGGACCTTCATTGTCATTTACTGTAACGGTTTGGTTATAAATCGTAGTATTTCCACTTTCATCAATAAAACTCCATCTCACATTGGTACTCCCTAAAATAAAGGTAGCCGGCGCATTATTAGAAATTGTAATGTTTGCAGGTAATGAGCAATTATCAGTTGCAGTTGGAGGCGTTAAGGTCATTGTATTTGTACAAGTTCCAGGATCTACATTAACTGCAACATCGTCAAAAGGCAAATCCATTACTGGAGCAATATTGTCAGCAACTACAAAATCAAAACTACAGGTATTGGAATAAACTGTTCCGTCAATAGTTTGAGTAGCAGTCCAAGTTATTGTGTTTGTTCCTTTTGGAATAGTTGCTCCCGCCAAAGTAGTATTCGATGGTGCGCCAACAAGATTATGTGTCATTGTGCGACCTGAACCAGAAGCAGAAGCAAAAACAGCATCATAAGTCGTAACTCCCGCTCCTATTGTATAGCCGCAAGTTCCTGCATCTGTAGTTTGTGCAACATCAATAGGGCAAGTAATTTTTGGTATAAAAGAATCAACTATAGTAATATTTACAGTACAAGTAGTTATGTTGCCACTAGTATCAGTAGCAGTCCAAATAATAGAATGGTCTCCAATGCCAAGTTGTGATCCATTTAAAGTTCCATTATTAGTTAAATTATTAGTATAGGATGCTAGTGTACAATTGTCACTTACTGGTGGTGTAAATTCATTACCAATAACTGCATAATAAGTAACTGTTGAATTTTTATATTCACGGAAATAAGTTGATGATGGACAAGTAATTACTGGTGCAATAGCATCAGTTACGGTAACTGTTTGTGTATGATAAACAAGATTTCCTTCAGAATCCCAAGCTGTCCAATACACATTGGTAACTCCTATGTCAAAGTTATTCCCGCTTGGTATTCTTGAATAGGTTAATGGTGAAGTTCCATCACAATTATCGACTGAAGTTGCTGTTCCTAAATCGACTCCTATTGCTGTGCAAGATGAATCAACATTTACGGCAACATCTGCTGGCCAAGTTACAACTGGAACCTGATTGTCATAAACAGAAACAGTAAACACGCAACAAGTATTTACATCTGCGACGTTAGTGGCTGTCCAAGTAACTGTTGTTGTTCCTTTATTTAGAATAATGCCAGCAAGTGAAGTTCCTGTTCCTGAAGTAGCTCCTGAAAGTGTATATGCAAATGTTGTTCCCGGAGTTGTAGAACTTACATTAAATTCGGTTCCCTGAACGGCATAAGTACAAACTCCTGTATCCGTTGGTTTCGTTGCATTTCCGCGACAAGTTACTGATGGTGGATCTGTATCTAATATTGTAATGGTACTTGCACAAGTTGCAACATTACCTGCATTATCTGTAACTGTCCAAGTGATGGTATGAACTCCCACAGGAATTTGCGCGCCTGCTAAAGTGCTTGATCCATTAAAATTATTGGTTGCGCTTAAAATTCCGGAGCAATCCCAATATCCGTAAGGGTTTAACTCGTGGTCGAAAACTGTATAATAGGTCTGTCCATTATCAACCTGCCTACATAAAGATGGGCAACTAATTGCAGGTGCGTCATCATCTGTTACAGTAACCGACTGAGTGGCCGTATTATAGTTATTGTGAATGTCACGTATTGTCCAAGTCACTATAGTTGTTCCTATTGGATAAGAAGAAGGTGCATTGTTCCAATAGTCTAAAACACCACAATTATCTGTTCTTACAGGTGTTCCTAAATTTACTCCCGTTGCATAACATCCTGAATTTGTGGTGGTATTTATGTTGACTTGTGGCGTAATTACTGGCAATTCATTATCAGATACCTCAACAAAATAACTACAAGAATTAGTATAAACTGTTCCGCTGATAGTTTGAGAAGCTGTCCAAGTTACCAAAGTTGAACCAATAGGGAATACTGCACCTGCAAGCGATGTAGGTGAATTGGGTTTCACAGCCAAAACTGGCGAAGTAACAAAACTTAAAGTTGCCCCTCCAGAGGTAGTTGCATTAAATTCCGTTCCAACAACCGTATAGTCACAAGCGCTTGTGTTAGTACTTTTATATTGATCCCCTACACAAGAAATTGAAGGATATAAATCTGTTACCACCTCAACCACAACAACACAAGTTTCGGTATTTCCGGCAGCATCAGTTGCAGTCCAAGTTATTGAATTTGTACCAGAATTTAGATGAGCTCCATTGAGACTTGAAGTGCTATTAAAACTATTGGTATAAGAAGTTAAACCACAATTATCTGTTGCTGTGGGTTTGAATTCATTGGTACCAACCGTATAATAAGTTTGTCCTAAATCTACTACTCGAATATATGATGTTGCTGGACAATTGATGATGGGTTTTACATTATCAGTAACCGTAACAGCAATCGTTTTCAACTGTTCATTACCATAATTATCTTTTACACTCCATTGCACATTTGTGGTTCCAACAGGAAACTGCACATAATCTAGTGAGCGATAATTATTGTAATTATTTATAATGGTGTAATTACTAGCTGTACAGTTGTCAACAACAGCTTGCGGATCAAATTCAGTTCCTACAGCGGTATAATAACAACTTGTAGTTGATGTAAATTTACTGACTGTTGCAGGCAAAGTATAACTTGGAGGTGTAACGTCAAGCACAGTAACTTGGTACTGCATTGTAGCAACATTTCCAGAATTATCAGTTGCTGTCCAAACTACCACTGTAATTCCAACAGGGAATTCAAAATCAGCTAAAGTTGCACTATTGTTTTGGTTATTTACTAAAGAAACCGTAGGGCAGTTATCAGTAACAGTAGGATCAAATTCAGTTCCTACTGTTTTATAAAAACAAACATTGCTTGGAGCATTTTTGGTTTGGTCAATTATTGTTGAAATTACAGGAAAAACTAAATCTTTAACCGTAATATTAAATGTACAATTAGTTGTATTGCTTGATTGGTCGGTTACAGTCCAAACCACGGTATGAACTCCTCCTGCTAAAACAGTTCCAGCCATCGATGTTCCAGCACCAGGATTTCCGTCAAGTGTGTAAGAAATAGTAAAACTACTGTCGCAGTTATCCGTTATGTTTTTCGCATCAAATTCTGTCCCAACTACTGAGTAGTCACAAGAACCACTAGGGATTTGTCTGATTTCATTTCCATAACAAACAAAGTTAGGCGCTTGATTATCTGAAACTGAAATTGTAAAAGGGGTAGAACTTACTGAATTTCCATTGACATCAGATACAGTCCATACAATTGAGTACGGATAAGTAGCATCTTTGGCTAATTGTAAACTGGCAAGTGAATTTGTACCTGTAGCGATGGTGACACCGTTTTTCGTTATTACATAAGTAGGTGTAATTGTATTACAGTTATCTGCTACATTTCTAAGGTCAAATTGTGTGCCTGGAACCGTAAAGTAACATTTTCCTGGGTCAGTTGATTTGGCAAAAGTTCCTGAAGGTTGCGTAAAAGTTGGATCTTGATTGTCAGTAACGTTTACAACTATAGTACAAGTTGAAATGTTCCCAGAAGCATCAGTGGCTGTCCATACAATAGTATTAGTACCCGCTGGAAGTTGTTTTCCTGTAAGTGTATTGGTTCCGTCAAATGAATTAACAGCAGTTACAGCACAACCATCTGTAGTGGTAGGATTAAATTCTGTTCCAACAACCGTGTAAAAACAAACACCTAGAGCTGTCACTTTTGCAAAAGGACTACCTGATGGACACGTTAATACTGGAGGAGTTGTATCAACAACGATTACATTGAAACTCATAAAAGTGGTGTTACCAACAGCATCAACTGCACGATATCTAATATTAGTTGTTCCAATAGGAAATGTACTTCCGCTGGCAGCCCCATTTACTTGACCAAAAATAGTAACTCCACAATTATCAGCTGCAACAGGTTCTGTCCAAGAAACCACCGCTCCACAACCTGTCGAAATAGTAACAGTTATATTACTAATAGGAGTAATAGTCGGCAAAATATTATCAGCAACGGTAACTTTAAAAGTACTGGTACGTATATTCGTTCCATCACTTACTGTCCATAATATAGTGTTAATTCCTGTTGATAATACAACACCTGCAAGTGTATTTGAAGCTACTGGAGTATCCGAGTTAATTTTGTAGGTAACAGATGCAATAGAACAATTATCTGAATAAGTTGCATTAAATTCGGTACCCGAAACAGTATATCCACACCCTGTATTCGTGTTACGATTTTGATTCCCAATACTAGAAATAATTGGAACTTGATTATCAATAACTGTTTTTGTAAAGGTCAAAGGTGCTGAAGCTGCATTCCCACTTGCATCTACTGCTGTCCAAGTGATTAGATTCGCACCTGCAAGCAATTGTATGCCTGTTAATGATCCTGTTCCGCTAAGTGTTGTTGCTCCCGAAACGGTATAGGAAAGAATAGTTCCAGTACAATTATCG
>NZ_JAQTPQ010000273.1 GCF_028712645.1 Flavobacterium sp.
CCATTGATGCTACTGCATTTCTTAATGCTAACTCAGCAAATATAGAGAGTACTTTGTATTTCTGGAGAAAAACAAATGGAGCAGGAGGTTCTGCTTATGCAACTTATACTGCTGGAGGAGCGACAACAACAACACCAACTAGTGCAGTTCCAAACGGTATTATTCAAGTAGGACAAGGGTTTTTTGTGGCTGCAAAAAAGGCTGCAACAGTAACTACATTTTTTACCAATTCAATGCGAGTTGCTAATAATGCTAACCAAATATTTAAAACAAAAAATGTGGTTGAAAAAGACCGTGTTTGGATAAACCTTACCAATGCTAATGGAGCTTTTAGCCAAATGTTAGTAGGATATATGGATGGAGCTACTCAAGGAGTTGATGTTTTGGATGGTAAATACATAAATGACAGCTCAACAGCATTGACTTCTGATATTAATAATGAGGAATATGTTATTCAAGCCCGTGCATTACCATTTGATGTTACTGATGTGGTTAATTTAAATTTTAAAACAGATGTAGCAGGAACCTATACTATTGCCAAAGACCACGTTGATGGTTTGTTTGCTGCAGGTCAAGATATTTATCTTGTTGATAAAACCACGGGAACTGAAACTAACTTACAAACAGATTCTTATACGTTTACTGCGCCAGTAGGAACTAACAATGCGAGATTCTCATTGAAATATCAAAAAACTTTGAAAGTAAACGATGCAACTTTCGACGAAAATTCTATTTCAGTTTATAAACAAAACGGAGTTTTAAATGTCAATTCGGGAAAAACTACAATGAAAAGCGTAAAAGTATTTGACATTGCAGGCAGGTTAATTTTAGAGCAAAAAGAGATTCATGCCACGACAACGATTTTAAAAAATTTGGCAGCAACAAAACAACCCTTGCTAATTCAAATTATTTCAGACGAAAATAAAGTAGTGACTAAAAAAGCAATTTATTAATTTAAAAAAGGCAAAAAGCAAAATCCATCGTTACCCAGTCCAGATAACCATCGAGATGTTGAAGGGCAACGCTTGAGATTCAAAACCATTAACATTTAAAAATATACGTATGAAAAAGATACTATCAAAATCATATATAACCCTTTTCTTTTTATTGACAGGCTTTATCACATTTGCACAGACACCAGGATCAAATGATACTGGAGGTGATTTAGAAGGAGGTGATGCACCTGCTACGCCTATCGATGATTATTTATGGGTGTTAGCTTTAGCGGGATTAATTCTTGTTTTTCTAACGTTCAAATCTATCCAAAAAAATAAAATTCAAGAATAAGAAAGTAATTGTTTTTCAAATAAAAAATCCTGCTCTAATTTTTTTAGCGCAGGATTTTTGTTTATTCGGTTAATTGTTTAACAGACAATCCATTTTGATAGCTATTAGAACTCAAGTTATAGTTTACTCAAACTCAGAAGTAAAAAATAATTTGACGCTAGGAAATTTGTTTTGTGTCATTTGAATTGTAAAATCTGAATCAGCTAAAAAAACAAGTTGATTGTACTTATCGTGTGCCAAAAATTTTTGTTTTATTCTTCTAAACTCTTTAAACTCTTCATTTTTTGGATCAATGGGTTTTACCCAGCAAGCCTTATGCACTGGAAAATTTTCATAAGTACATTTAGCACCATATTCGTGTTCTAATCGATACTGAATAACTTCATATTGCAATGCGCCAACGGTTCCAATTATTTTTCGATTATTCATTTCGAGTGTAAACAACTGTGCAACACCTTCGTCCATCAGCTGGTCAATACCTTTGTCAAGTTGCTTGGCTTTCATTGGGTCAGCATTATTAATATATCTAAAATGTTCTGGAGAGAAGCTTGGAATTCCTTTAAAACTCATAACTTCACCTTCGGTCAAAGTATCGCCAATTTTGAAATTTCCAGTATCGTGCAAACCTACAATGTCGCCAGGAAATGAAATATCAACTATTTCTTTTTTTTCTGCAAAAAAGGCATTGGGACTCGAGAATTTCAAATTCTTTTTCTGGCGAACGTGATAATAAGGTTTATTTCTTTCGAAAGTACCTGATACAATTTTAATAAAAGCGAGTCTGTCACGGTGTTTTGGATCCATATTGGCATGGATTTTAAAAACAAATCCTGTCATTTTCTCTTCAGTTGGATTTACTAATCGTGTTTCAGATTCTTTTGGTCTTGGCGATGGAGCAATTTCTATAAAACAATCTAAGAGTTCGCGCACTCCAAAATTATTCAAAGCTGAACCAAAAAATACAGGTTGTAGTTTCCCGTCTAAATAATCCTGACAATCAAATTTTGGATACACTTCATCAATTAATTCTAGTTCTTCACGTAACTTATCAGCAGGTTTTTGACCAATAATTTTCTCAAGTTCAGGATTTAAAACATCCGAAAAAGCGATGGTTTCCTCAATATTTTTTCGACTATCACCACTAAACAAATTGATGTTTTTCTCCCATAAATTATAAATACCTTGGAAATCATAGCCCATTCCTATTGGGAAACTAAGTGGAGTAACGGTTAATCCTAGTTTTTGCTCCACTTCATCCATAAGATCAAAAGCATCTTTTCCTTCACGGTCTAATTTATTGATAAAAACGATGATGGGAATATTACGCAATCTACATACAGCTACCAGTTTTTCGGTTTGTTCTTCGACACCTTTGGCAACATCAATCACAACAATTACGCTATCAACAGCTGTTAAAGTTCTGAAGGTATCCTCGGCAAAATCCTTGTGTCCTGGCGTATCGAGAATATTTATTTTCTTGTCTTTGTAATTGAATGCTAAAACAGAGGTCGAAACCGAAATCCCTCTCTGGCGTTCAATTTCCATAAAGTCGCTCGTAGCTCCTTTTTTGATTTTGTTGTTCTTAACCGCACCTGCTTCCTGAATCGCGCCTCCAAAAAGGAGTAGCTTTTCTGTCAAGGTTGTTTTACCGGCATCGGGATGCGAAATAATCCCAAAAGTTCTTCTTCGCTGTATTTCTTCTAAAAAACCCATATTTGTATAAATAGTTTGCAAAAGTACTATTTATAAATGCCAATTAAAAAAAATCCAACCCTAATAATTTTTACTTCTTTTTAAAAAAAATCTCGAATTCTATTCAATTTCATTTGAAAGCATATCCCAAATAGCATTGCTTTGCGGTCTAATTTGTTTCTATAGGTTACTTTGAGTTAAATGCAAGATATTTTGAAATATTATAACGTTTTCGTTAATAAAATTTGACTCTTTTATGAAATCATTATCAGAGGAAGTAATATATTTGTAATTCAATATTTAAATCAATAAAAATGAGTATTATTATCAAAATTCACGCAAGACAAATTTTTGACTCAAGAGGAAATCCTACAGTAGAAGTAGATGTAATCACTGAAAACGGTGTTTTAGGAAGAGCAGCAGTTCCATCAGGAGCTTCAACAGGAAAATATGAAGCAATGGAATTGAGAGATGGAGGAAAAGCATTTTTAGGAAGAGGAGTTTTAAATGCAGTGAAAAATGTTAATACCGTTATTTCAGAAGAACTTATAGGAGTTTCAGTTTTTGAACAAAACTTGATTGACCAAATGATGATTGATTTAGATGGAACTCCAAATAAATCAAAATTAGGTGCAAATGCCATTCTTGGAGTTTCTCTTGCTGTTGCAAAAGCAGCCGCAAACGAATTAGGATTGCCATTATACCGTTACATAGGTGGAGTTTCTGCGAATACATTACCTGTTCCAATGATGAATATCATCAATGGTGGTTCGCATTCTGATGCGCCAATCGCATTTCAAGAATTTATGATTTTCCCAGTAAAAGCAGCTACTTTTACCCAAGCTATACAAATGGGAACAGAAATTTTCCATAATCTTAAAAAAGTTTTACACGATAGAGGTTTGAGTACAGCTGTTGGTGATGAAGGAGGATTTGCTCCAAATTTAGCAGGAGGAACAGAAGACGCTTTGGACACTATTAAAAAAGCAGTTGAAGCTGCTGGCTATACTTTTGGAGACGAAATTATGGTAGCTTTAGATTGTGCTTCTTCTGAATTTTATAAAGACGGAAAATACGATTACACAAAATTTGAAGGTCCAACTGGAAAAATCAGAACTTCAGAAGAGCAGGCAGATTATTTGGCTGAATTGGTTTCAAAATATCCAATTATTTCTATTGAAGATGGAATGGATGAAAATGATTGGGAAGGTTGGAAATATTTGACAGAAAAAATTGGTAATAAAACACAATTAGTTGGAGATGATTTATTTGTAACTAATGTAGAACGATTGTCAACAGGAATCGAAAAAGGAATTGCCAACTCAATTTTAGTAAAAGTAAACCAAATTGGAACTTTAACTGAAACTATTGCAGCAGTAAATATGGCTAAAAATGCAGGATATACTTCAGTAATGTCACACCGCTCAGGTGAAAGCGAAGATAATACCATCGCTGATTTAGCAGTAGCTTTAAACTGTGGTCAAATCAAAACAGGTTCTGCATCACGGTCAGACCGTA
>NZ_JAQTPQ010000035.1 GCF_028712645.1 Flavobacterium sp.
AACGTTTGGCTAAATTAGCTGGTGGAGTTGCAGTTCTTTATGTAGGAGCAGCTTCTGAAGTTGAAATGAAAGAGAAAAAAGACTGGGTTGACGATGCTCTTCACGCTACTCGTGCTGCTGTTGAAGAAGGAATTGTTGCTGGAGGCGGTGTTGCTTTATTAAGAGCTAAAAATGCTCTTAAAGAAATAAAAGCCGACAATGCTGACGAAGCAACAGGAATTCAAATTGTCTCTCGCGCAGTTGAATCTCCATTGAGAACAATTGTCGAAAATGCAGGTCTTGAAGGTTCAGTTGTTGTTGCAAAAGTTGCTGAAGGAAAAGGTGATTTTGGTTATAATGCCAAAACTGATGAATATGTTGATATGCTAAAAGCAGGAATTATCGATCCTAAAAAAGTGACTCGTGTAGCATTAGAAAATGCTTCTTCAGTTGCTGGAATGATATTGACTACCGAATGTGCTTTGGTAGAAATCAAAGAAGATAATGGTAGCGCAATGCCTATGGGTGGCGGGATGCCGGGAATGATGTAACATTACAAACTATATTTTCAAAAACCGTTTACCAAAAAGTAAACGGTTTTTTGACATAATTTATGTGGACTAATTTGTAAATAAAAGCCTGCTTAAAAATATATTTTAGTTAAAGCTAATTAAACAAAAAATCCAAATAATTTTACAAATGAAATTCAGTCTTACAATTTGTTGCTTACTATTATTTACCAAGTCCTTTTCTCAAACTGCCACTATTCCAGAAAAAATTATAACCCTAGTTGAAACCTATTTTTCTAAAGAGAGAGAAAGCATTCACGTTCAGTTCAACAAAACCATTTATGTCAACAATGAAGACATTGCTTTTAAGGGATATGTATTTAACAAAAATCGTAGCATTCCTTTCATAAACACAACCAATGTACAATTAGTTATTTATGATGAACAAAAGAAAATCATCCAAAAACAAATACTCTTTTCCAACATAGGGAGTTTTGATGGCGTAATTCATTTGAATGAAAAATTTACTTCTGGCAAATACTATTTTCATTTTTACACCAATTGGATGAATAACTTTATTGAAGACGAATCCTTTATTCAAACCGTTGAAATCATAAACAAAAATGAGCCTTATCATATAAAATCCAAAGAACCTGTTTGGGAAACCACAAAAATAACCGTTTTCCCAGAAGGAGGTATAATCCTCAATGAAATCAGCAATAGAATAGGAATACAAGTAACAGACTGCAATAAAAAAGGAATTGAAATTCATGGTGGAACAGTAGTAGATTCAAAATCAAACGAAATTGCTGTATTTAACACAAATGCGACGGGAAACGGAAATTTTTATTTCATTCCTAATGCAGACGAAACCTATTTTGTGAAAATTAAATCTGAAAAAATAAACCTCTCACAAGTGTTGCCTAAAGTACAAAATGCTGGTCTCGTCATAAGTTATAATAATAATTTACCTAATAACATATTAGCCATTGTTGTAAAAACAAATAGTGCCGGAATTGCATTATACCAAAACAAAAAATTGAATCTTATCGTTCATCAAAATGGAAATTTAGTCCAAAAAGAATTTTCCTTTAGCAATAATCAACCAGAACAAATGATTAGCTTCAGTAAACTAAATTTATTAGAAGGAGTCAATACCATCCGGGTGATTGATGAGGATCTAAACGAAGTTGCCGAACGTTTAATCTTTATAGATACCAATTCAAAACCAATAACAACCCTTGAGGCAAAGACGATCAAGAATGACAGCATCAGTCTCATTGGAAAAACCGACATTAAAGAAGCCCATTTAAGTATCAGCGTACTCCCTGAATTAAACATTGGCACAGCCCAAAACCAATCCATCATCGGAACATTTTATTTGAATTCCTATTTGAATCAACCAGAAACAGAAACCTACTCTTACTTTGATACTGAGAATAAAACTCGAAAACAAGATATAGAACTATTGCTACTCAATCAGCCTCAAAACAAATACCTTTGGAACAACATTAAATCGAATTCTAGTGAAAAAATGGCTTATTTTTCACAAGGAGTTACCATAAAAGTCAAAGTAAACAAAAAATTAAATCCTAATTCTAAATACAAAATCTCGTTAATTTCTCCAAAAAACAACATTTTTAACGAAACAATACTTGACAAAAACAACGAATACGAATTTAAAAACATCTTTGCACAAGATTCAACTGCCTTTTTTATAAAAATGACGAATGAAAAAAATGAAGTTTTAAAAACCCCAATAACTATTTCCGTTTCAACACTCGACACCATTTATTCATTACCAATAAATTGGGAACAAAACAGCTGCCCTTCTTTGAAAAAGACCGAAGAAATTTTTACTTTTAATAATTTAGGGGGGAAAATTGTCAATTTAGAAAGCATAACCATTAAAAATAGTTACAAAAAGAAAAAACTCATTCATAAAGAGGGAAATTCTTTTGCCACAGCTTTCAAAATTGACGAAAAAGAAATTGGTTCACTACTAGATTTCATAGGTAGAAACGGATATCAAGTAGGAACTGACACCATACACTCGGTCTATATTAGAAGTTACAGAAATGTTTTTGGGGGAAAGAATGATTCGCCAGAAGTATTTATTAACGATATGTTGTTGCCTGATTTGAATTTGCTAACCGTTTATAGCATCAGCGAAATTGACGAAATATATTTTGATAAAATGGGGACTTCTAGTTTTGGAGGTAAGGAAGTTATAAAAGTGTATCTAAAAAGTAACATTCGAAAAGATTTAGAGAAATCAAAGCTAAACTATCTCCTTCTAACAAAAGGATTTACCAAGAGTGATCCTTATAAAATTACGGCATTTGGAACTCAAAAAGAATTGGATTACTTCGGCACTTTAAATTGGTCTCCAAACATCTCGATAAAAGACAATCCGAATTATGAAATTAAGTTTCCTAAAGGCAATCAAAAAGAAATTCAGGTTTTAATTGAAGGATTTTCAGTGGACGGACAATTAATTTCAGAAATTAAAAAAATTCCAGTAACAGAACTATGACTTACAACAAATGCTACACACAAAAAATCCGAAGTTTATAGCTTCGGATTTTTTTTATATCAAATTCTAATTTTATATATGAACTCTCTTTTTCAAAAGCTTCCATAAAACAGGAGCAGTGGTCACAAAAACAATTCCTATGACTATATATTCGATATGGCTTTTCAAATCAATATTGAATTTATCCATAAACAAAGCAGACAAATAATGACCTGCAAAAATCATGGCAAAAGACCATAGAATAGAACTCAAAATATTATAAAACATAAATTTCTTTTTATCCATTCCCGCAATTCCGGCCACTATTGGCGCAAAAGTTCTGAAAATGGGTAAAAAACGAGCGAAAATAATTGCCTTTCCTCCATATTTTTCGAAGAAATCTCTTGATTGCAAAAGATATTTTTCTTTAAACCAGAAAGTATCTTCCTTATTATAAAGATAGGTTCCGCCTTTTACTCCAAACCAGTAACCAACCATATTACCAAAAATACCTACCAAGGAAACCAACGAAGACAGAATTACTAGATTAAAAAAATCATTTCCTACCGAAATTTGTCTTGTCAACAACTCGCTATAAATCCCCGCCAAAAACAACAAACTATCTCCAGGCAGAAAAAAACCTGCAAACAATCCTGTCTCGGCAAAAATTATAAAAAGCAAAACAAACAACCCTATTTTAACGCCACTAAATTCTAATAAAATATAGAACTCTGGATTTACTAATTGTTTCCAATCAAAATTATGCATAAACCTATTTTAGAAATTTTTGGTTGTGAAAGTAATTATAATTTAGCAAAACTGCACTATTAAGACTATGGATTTCCAGTTTTTTAATAAATATTTAATAGTATCAAGTCTTGTGTGTTTTAAATATCGAACTCTTGCCCCATCAAAGGAACGGAACAATCAAATTCATATCTTTCAGTGATCTTTATCCGAAGTTCATCTAAAGCCTGATTTTCTCCGTGAACCAAGAATACTTTTGTAGGTTTATTTTCCAAAGCAGAAAGCCAATTAAGCAAATCGTTTTGATCACCGTGAGCAGACAAGCCTTCGATTTCTAAAATAGTAGCTTTTACTTCATAATATTTCCCGTATATTTTAGTTTCTTTAGCACCTTCCAATAATTTTCTACCACGTGTTCCTTCGGCTTGGTAACCAATGATGATTATCGTAGTTTCTGGCAAGCCAATATAACGTTCTAAATAACTCAAAACCCTTCCACCAGTAATCATTCCGCTCGCTGCAATAACCACTTTGGGTTGTTGGTCATATATGGTATCAATGGTTTCCTGGTAATTAGAAATCATTGAAAACATTTTACACATAGCAACATATTCATGTTCGGGTAATTGATGCCATTTTCTATTATTTTCAAAAATATCCAGCACTTTTATTCCCATTGGAGTATCAATTATATAAGGAATATTGGGAATTTTACCTTCATTTTTAAGTTGCCACAGCAAATACATCACAGTTTGTGCACGTTCGACAGCAAAACTCGGAATGATGATTGTTCCTCCTTTTTCGACCGTGTTATTGATATACATTTCAAGTTCTGCCTTGGCATCAGTTTCGGGATGAAGTCGGTTTCCGTAAGTACTTTCCATAAATATATAATCTGCTTTTTTAGGTTTTGTTGGAGGATACATCAACACATCATTATCCCGACCAATATCTCCTGAGAAAACCAAGATTTTATTTTCTAAATTTAATTCGATAGTGCAAGCTCCAATAATATGTCCAGCATTTGTAAAAACAGCGGAAATTTCAGCATCCAAATCAATTTTTTCATTGGTTTTAATCACTCTAAAAAGCGGAAAAACTTGTTCGGCTTGTTTCACCGTGTAAAGTGGCTGGGCAATTTCGTGTTTGGAATAGTGTCCCTGATTCGTTTTTTCTGCTTCTTCTTCCTGAATTTTAGCACTGTCTAAAAGAATCAATTGTGCAACGTCTTTTGTTGGACTCGTACAATAAATTTTTCCTTTAAAACCTTGATTTACTAATCTTGGCAACCAACCACAATGATCTAAATGTCCGTGAGTTAGCAACACAAAATCTATGTTTGAAGGTAAAATAGGCAAGGGTTCCCAATTGAGTTCCCGCAAAGGTTTAATACCTTGAAATTGCCCACAATCTATCAAAATCCTGACACCATTGCTTTCAACTAATGTCTTCGAACCTGTTACGGTTCCTGCTCCGCCAATAAATTTAATTTTCATTTTTTTTGATTTTAAATTAATGGAAATTCGAAATTTTAAATGTACTCACATAATTCCGAAGCCTCTTTCAAGACGTTTTTAATTCGATTGGAACTCAATCCAATTTTTTCTAAACATTCCGAATTGTTAATCACTTCTTTTACCAAAATCACGTCCATAACCAATAATTTATCTTTTTCGGCAAGAGACAAAGTGGTCATACAAGTCACCGGATAAAGGTGATGGGTATCATTCTTGGTTTTTAAATTATTGTTTTCAGGATAATTCCAGCTTAATAAATTCAGTTTAGAGCATCGTGCAAATTCGATAGCATCGGACGTGAAACGATTATTTGTAGCAATCCAACACTTTGAAATAAAATCATTTCTTGTGAAAATAGTATGCCGATTTTCTTTCAAATCATTAAACCTTGACAAAATATACATTGGAACTTTCACATCAGAATTGGCATCTTTTCCCATGTGAAATTTACATTCAATCATAGCGATAATGTCATTCTTTTTAATCAAAACATCAATTTCATGCGAAACACATTTTCCTTGCAAAGTCAAATTAGTTATGGTTTGATAATTTTCTGAGACAAAAAGTCTGGCAATATATTTTTCGAAGAAAAAACCTGCTGGTCCTAATAATCTAATCGCTTCTTTTAAATTGTATCGTGCAGCGTGTGAACTTGCTATTTTTTTTAGCAAGCTGAAAGCCATCTTGTAGATTTGCTTGGTCGAAATTCCCTCGTAAATTTCTTTTTCGATAGTTTTCAAAATAGATGAGACTACCATTTGGCTCGCACCAGATTTCAATAAGGATTGCTTTAGTTTTGTCGGGCTGTATTCAACAATATTTCCAGAATGCTTTACAATTTTCATTAGTAAGTGATTGAATGGTTATCAAATCAAAGGGCTAATAAAGATACGAAAAACTTACTTAAGTAATAGCTAAAATTTAATGTTGTGTTTTATGAAGTCCTAAATTTGTTTGCCACAGATTTAAAGAAAGTGGTTGGACTTTGACAAAGAGTAGCTAACTGTTTTTTTTTGCCACGGATTTCACAGATTTACACAGATTAAAAAAAGAGTTAGATAGAATTTCACAGATTAGCACAGATTAATTCTTCACGTAGCTTATAATTGTTGTCGTATTTTTATATTGCGACAGTATATCTTTCTAATTACTTAGTTTGCTTTTGATAATAAAAAGCAGGAAGGAACAACAGTAAAAAAAGAGGTTGAATTAGAAATCTTCGAATATAAAATAAGGTCATTTTATTAGCTTCACCAAAATAAGAAAGCACAAAAAAGAAGGCAATAATAAGAATTACAAAAAATAACAGATACAATATCGAAGCAAATTTAAGAGCTTCAAAATCTTTAAACAAGACATAAATTACACCTAAAGAAAGTATTGCATTTAAAAAATATCTAAAAAATAATCCGAGAAACAATTGAATAGTATCAATTTCAGGCAAAGTCAAATTATAATAATCTGATTTAAAATAATTCAGAAAAGGGTCATAAAACAAATCATCCTCGTAGGCTCGAACCATAACCAGTAAGACAACAAACAACATAGCTAATGTAATTCTAACTTTATGATTGAATAGTTTTCGTAGCATATTTTGAAAATTTATTAACCCAAATTATCCACAACATAAAAATAACTCCATAGATAAACAACGGAAAAAAAACTCCGTGTAGAATGTGTTCTCGTTTTGGAAAATAATACATTAAAACACACAACAAAGAGATTCGAAAAACATTCAGAATATGAATGAGCAAACTTCCTCCAATGCTATATAAAATGGTTGGTTTTAGTTTTCCTGAAAATGCAATTATGAACGAAATAAACAGAATAATTACGCTCAAACCGTTACAACCTTCTATAATTCGCGCCATCAATTTTTGATTGTAGAACAAATTCATTCCAGATTCTTTGGCATTAGGAGCAATAGCAGCATCGTAATTAAAAAACACCAAAACATCCTTCGACTGTTTTGCGACCGATTGTGTAAATCCATCCAACTCAAATTTCTTGGTATCAAATTGACCGAGGTAACTTTCATAAACAAAAGTCAAAAGCAAATAAGTCAACAAAAATTTGCCTAAAAAAACAAGAAAGGGTTTATAGAGAATGAAATATTTTTTCAAAATGAAACTTTTAACAAATTTAAATAAAATTGAATCACCACATTTAAATACTTTTACAAAAAATACAAGAAAATGACATTCGAAAATTTAAAACCAAAAGTAACCGAAATTACTTCAAATTCCTTAATTTCTAGAGAAGAAAAGTTGTTAGAAATTTGTGCCCTTCTAAAAAACTCCATTGACTACTATAACTGGGTAGGTTTTTATTTTCGAAACGGCAAAAAAGAGGAATTAATTCTTGGACCTTATGTTGGAGCAGAAACTGATCATACAGTTATTCCTTTTGGGAAGGGTATTTGCGGACAAGTAGCAGTTTCTAATAAAAATTTTGTGGTTCCAGATGTTGCCGCACAGGGCAATTATATAGCTTGCAGTTTTACAGTGAAGTCAGAAATCGTGGTACCCCTTTTTGTAAATGGCAAAAACATTGGACAAATAGATATTGATAGTCACGTACTAGATCCATTTAATAAAGCCGATGAACGCTTTTTGGAGTTTGTGAATCAAGAGGTTTCTAAATTATTTTAATATTACAAACCTTAAGTTATTTTACATACATTTGACTCGATTTTCAAACCAAAAATTACTGTTATATGGGATTTAATTTACCTCATTTTGAACTTCCTTTTTTTGCAAGTTTACTATTATTACTAGCTTTAGCCCGTTTTTTTGGCGAAATAATGGAACGTCTTAAACAACCTGCAATGATAGGTGAAATTATAGCAGGAATTATGCTTGGTCCTTCCGTTTTTAATTTCATTCACAGAACCGAAGAATTAAAAGTAATTTCAGAATTAGGGGTGTTTTTATTAATTATCATTGCTGGATTAGAAATAAATATTGAGGGAATTGTTAAATCATCAAAAGGCAAAAACATCCTGATTTCTTTACTTGCTTTTTTTATCCCTTTTTTGTCGGGAATTGCAGTAGGTCATTTTTATCATTTAGACGAAATGGCAACTATTTTCATCGGGCTTTGCATAGCAATTACGGCATTACCAGTGAGTATTAGAATTTTGATGGATTTTGGAAAACTCAACACTTCCTTAGGACAAAAAATAATTTCGATAGCCGTTTTTGATGATATTTTGGCTCTTACTATTTTAGGAATTATATTAGATTTAACCAATGTTGAGCCAACGTTTATCAACATCATCAAGACTATAGTTTTTACAGTTTTAAAATTAAGTTCCTTTGTTTTATTAATTATCGTTTCCTATAAACTCATACAACGATTTTCGCAAAAAGAAAATTTAATTCAAAACAAATTAAACAATCTTTTAGGGCTTTTGAAAGGGAAAGAATCGCTATTTGCCATCTTTTTTGTTTTTATTTTAATCTTTGCCTCTATAACTGAAAGTATTGGATTGCATTTTATAATTGGTGCTTTTTTTGCTTCAATGTTGATTTCTAAAGAATTGGTTGGCGAAAAACATTTAAATACCATTCATAATACTACAAACGGAATGACAATTGGTTTCCTAGCACCAATATTTTTTGCAGGCATTGGTCTTGAATTTCAATTTTCCTCAATTAATGATTACGGACTTCTATTCCTAATTATTTTGACTTCCTTTTCATCAAAAGTAATTGGTGGATATATTGGAAGTCGATTGGCAAAACTTAATCACAACACTGCATTAGCCATTGGAATCGGACTTAATGCAAGAGGAATTATGGAACTTGTGATTGCCAATATTGCTTATAAAGCTGGAATTATTTCAATAGAAATATTTTCAATGTTGGTCATAATGGGAGTTTTTACCACACTTTGCACACCTTCTCTATTAAAAAAAGCTTTTTCATTGGTAGAAAAGTAAAATTAAAACTTTTCTATCGCATATGGTCTCAAAGTAAATCCAGAAATTGTGATACCCTTTTTTGTAAATGGCAAAAACATTGGACAAATAAATAGATATTGATAGTCACGTACTAGATCCATTTAATAAAGCCGATGAACGCTTTTTGGAGTTTGTGAATAGTGAAGTGGCAAAGTTGTTTTAGTCAAACCCCATAAATTGAAAAGACTGTCCAAAAATTACTTTTCAGACAGCCTTAATTCTAGTTAGTTAAAAACAATTTCTTAATTTTTTAGAACTTTATAAGTTCCAGAATCTGAATCGGTGGTTACTTTTATAAAATAAAAACCAGAGGCCAATGCTGACAAATCTACATTTGTTTGAGCTTTGTTTGGCTTCAACTTCATCAATTCTTTACCTGCAAGGTTA
This sequence comes from Flavobacterium sp., assembly GCF_028712645.1. Lineage (GTDB taxonomy): Bacteria > Bacteroidota > Bacteroidia > Flavobacteriales > Flavobacteriaceae > Flavobacterium. The sequence continues at coordinate 9,619 of NZ_JAQTPQ010000035.1, forward strand.
AATACTTTTACTTCATTTAAAACTTTTTCCGAATCCATTGAAATTATGTTCTTTGTTGGATTTGGATACAATTTGAACCCCTTAAGTGCTTGCTCTTCGAGTCCAAGCGAAGTTGTGGTAAAAGATTGTGGTCCAGCCCAAGAGCTTTTTACTGCCTGACTATTACTGCAATTATCCCTAACATAAAAATCATACGTGATTCCAGAAGTCAAACCTGATAACCCGAGTGGAGGCGTACTACTTTGTTGAAACATTCCTGTTCCTAATGTAAATCCTTGCAAACCGTATTCGATTTCGAAATTTGTTCCGCTGCTAGTCCAATCAAGTGTAGCATTTGTTAATCCAATATTTGTAGCTGTCAGATTAGTAGGAGGCAAACAAGAAAATGTGTTAAGAATTGGAGAATCCAGACAAACACCAGCAACCTGACCACCAGCATCATTTATTACAAAGCGATAACGGAAATTCGTCAACTGATTAGTGGTAAATCCCGAAAAATCTAAAGAAATATCCACGAGGATTTTGGTACAACTCGCAAAATCTCCTGCTGTATCGGCCGGAGCACTTCCGTCAGGAGGCATTATCCATGTACTGGAGTCTGCATCCCAATATTGAAATGATAATGCATCATTTGCTGAGGTTTGATAAGCAATGTTTACATCGATTTTAAAAGCTTTTTCACCACCGTCAAAAGCTGTTTTTAAACTAAAAACGGGTGATTCAATAAATACAGTTGCAGATCCTCCAAGAGGAATTGCCAATGCTGCATCATACTTAAATTGAGCATCTACCGTAGGGTTAAAAACAACCGCTGCAGTTGTATAAGTTCCACTTACAGTCCAATTGACATTGGGCCAATTTTCACTTCGAGTCAAGATTTGTGCTGAAGCATTTGAAAGTAACGCAACAAACAGAATAAAAGTAAATATTTTTTTCATAATTCACTGGTGTTAAGTTAACTAAATTCTAAAAACTCTATGTAAATGTAAGTAATTTTTTTAATTCAATCATCAAATATTCACAAGATAGAATCGATTTAAATTAGGTTCAATCCTATGTTTAATTATTTATTTTTTAGAGAAGTAATAGTTTTCGCTAATAAATACCCATTTCAATACGTAATAATGATTTTGAGTATTTATTATTTCATAAATAGCTACGTGTTTTATAAATCAATATATTTATGCCAAAAAAATCCTTTTTTTATGAAATCAAAAACCATTCTCGCAATTTTATTCTTAATTCCAACCTATTTTTATTCACAAGCCAAACTAGATAAAGTCATCTTTTTAGACTCATTATCACACGAAACAATGGATAAAGATTATAAATACATGAGAGTTATTAAGGATTATTATTCAGAAAAAGAAACCTATTCATTTTTTGATTATTACAAATCAGGAAAAATTAAAACACAAGGAACTACAGAGTCTAAAAATAGTCTTAAACAAACTGGTATGTCTATTCAATATTTTGAGAGTGGCAAAAAAAGAATAGTTTCAAACTATAAAAAAGGAGAACTAATTGGAAGCTATTTCGAACTTTATGAAAATGGAAACAAGAAATTAGAAGCAGAATATATTGAAGAAAAAGACAAACACAACTCATTAAAAGTAAAAAGTTATTGGGACAAAAACAATATTCAAACAATTGTAAATGGTAATGGATTTTTTGAAGATAACAATGAAAATTCTTATTCGCAAGGTCGTTTAAAAAACGGAGTAAAAGATAGTATTTGGGAAGGTGTTTCTAGAATGGAAAAATATCGATTTAAAGAAAAATATGAAAACGGAAAATTTATTTCAGGCTCCCGATTTGAAGAAAACAATCAGCCTTTTGAATATAAAGAATTAGATGTATATCCAAAACCAAAAAAGGGAATGGAAGATTTTTATCGTTATATTGGGCGTAAAATGAGAATTCCACTGAATTTAGGAAATTTAAATGGCACTATTATCATAGGATTTGTTATTGATAAAGAAGGAAAAATAATAGAGACAAAAATAATTAGAAGCTTATACAAAACCCTAGACGATGAAGCAATTAGAGTATTGTTAAGTTATGGAGATTGGATTCCTGGGGAACAACGCGGAAAAAAAAGGAGATGCACTTATTCCATCCCAATAGCAATTAAACCTGGGTTGAATTAAGTTTTTATTTTGTAAACCCTTGCAAATCAAAAAATAAAAATTACCTTTGCAGCCGTCTTGCAATAGATGTAAGATATACATAAAAATCATTTAAATAATATTGGAATGTACTTAACTAAAGAAGTTAAAGAAGAAATCTTCGCTAAACACGGAGAAGTAACAAACACAGGAAAAGCAGAAGCACAAATCGCTTTATTCACTTTCAGAATTAGCCACTTAACTGAGCATTTGAAAAAAAATCGTCACGATTATAACACAGAGCGTTCTCTAGTTTTGTTGGTAGGTAAAAGAAGATCTTTGTTAGATTACTTGAAGAAAAAAGAAATCAACAGATATCGTGAGATTATCAAAGTATTGAATATCAGAAAATAATCAATATATTAAGAGGTGCGAAAGTGCCTCTTTTTGTTTTAATACGTTTTTAAAAAAAGTTTGGTTTTTCATTGGAACACAACAACTACAACAACACAACTATTCTGCTGACAGGCAGAAAAACCAATGTAAAATTAAAATAAGGAAAAATTATGATTCCACAATTATTTGTAGAAAGCATCGATTTAGGTGATGGCAGAAGCATCACAATCGAGACAGGGCGTTTAGCTAAACAAGCTGATGGTTCTGTAGTAGTAAGAATTGGAAAAACTGTTATTTTAGGAACAGTTGTATCCTCAAGAAAAGCAAGTCCAGGCATCGATTTTTTACCACTTACGGTAGACTATCGTGAAAAATTTGCAGCAGCAGGTCGTTTTCCTGGAGGTTTCTTCAAAAGAGAAGCACGTCCAAGCGATAGCGAAGTATTAACAATGCGTTTAGTTGACCGTGTTTTACGTCCACTTTTCCCAGACGATTACCACGCAGAAGTTCAGGTGATGATTCAATTAATGTCTTATGATGAAGAAGTTATGCCTGATGCATTAGCAGGTTTGGCAGCATCAGCAGCATTAGCTTTATCTGACATTCCTTTCGAAACTTTGATTTCTGAAGTTAGAGTTGGTAGAGTTGATGGAAAACTTATCGTTAATCCAAGTCGTGCTCAATTAGAACTATCAGACATTGATATGATGATTGGAGCTTCAACTGATTCTATCGCAATGGTAGAAGGAGAAATGAAAGAAATCTCAGAAGCTGAAATGTTGGAAGCAATCAAATTTGCTCACGAACATATCAAAATACAAATTGCAGCTCAAGAAAGATTGGCAACTGCTTTTGGAAAAAAAGAAACAAGAACATACGAAGGAGAAAGAGAAGATGAGGCTATTTACGCTAAAGTAAAAGCAGCAGCTTACGATAAAATTTACGCTATTGCGAGCAAAGGTTCATCTAAACAAGAACGTACTGCTTCATTTGCAGAAGTAAAAGAAGAAGTACGCGCCTTATTTACAGAAGAAGAATTAGCCAATGATGGCGAATTAGTTTCTAAATACTTTTACAAAACAAATAAAGAAGCTGTTCGTAACGTAACCTTAGATTTAGGAACACGTTTAGACGGAAGAAAAACTACCGAAATCAGACCAATCTGGTGTGAAGTAGATTATTTACCATCAGTTCACGGATCAGCATTGTTTACCCGTGGGGAAACTCAAGCATTGGCAACAGCCACTTTAGGAACTTCTAGAGAAGCTAACCAAATCGACTCTCCTTCTGAACAAGGAGAAGAAAGATTCTATTTACACTATAACTTTCCTCCTTTCTCAACAGGTGAAGCTCGTCCTTTAAGAGGAACTTCAAGAAGAGAAGTAGGTCACGGAAACTTGGCACAACGTGCATTGAAAAATATGATTCCTGCTGATTGTCCTTATACTATTCGTGTGGTTTCTGAAGTATTAGAATCTAATGGTTCTTCTTCAATGGCTACAGTTTGTGCTGGAACATTATCATTAATGGATGCCGGAATTCAAATGATTCGTCCTGTTTCTGGAATTGCAATGGGATTGATTACTGACGGAGAGCGTTTTGCAGTTTTATCAGATATTCTGGGTGATGAAGATCACTTGGGAGATATGGATTTCAAGGTAACTGGAACTTCTGAAGGAATTACCGCTTGCCAAATGGACATTAAAATTGACGGATTGAAATACGAAATTATGGAAGCAGCTTTAGCTCAAGCTAGAGATGGTCGTTTACATATTCTTGGAATTCTAACTGATACTTTAGCCGCTCCAAAAGCAGATGTAAAAACATATGCTCCAAAAATCATCACTAGAACTATTCCTGGTCAATTCATTGGTGCTTTAATTGGACCTGGTGGAAAAGTAATTCAAGAATTACAAAAAGCTACTGGAACAACTATTGTTATCAATGAAGTTAATGAAGAAGGTGTAATTGAAATTCTCGGTACAGATCCGGCAGGAATTGAAGCAGTATTGGCTAAAATTCAATCGATCACTTTCAAACCACAAATGGGAGAAGCTTATGAAGTAAAAGTAATCAAAATGCTTGACTTTGGTGCGGTTGTAGAATACACTGCTGCTCCAGGAAACGAAGTATTGCTTCACGTTTCTGAATTAGCTTGGGAACGTACAGAAAACGTTTCGGATGTAGTGAATATGGGAGATGTTTTCCAAGTGAAATACCTTGGTATTGACCCTAAAACACGCAAAGAAAAAGTATCAAGAAAAGCACTTTTACAAAGACCTCCACGTGAGGAAAAAAGAGAGTAATCAGATCTTAGTTTACTAAAGGTTCTTTATAGGAGACCCCGTTTCATTCATTTGAAACGGGGTTTTTCGTTTAATGAGAATTAAACTATAAAAACATTACACATTTATATAGTTTATTAAAAGAAAAAAAATACCTTTATCCTTAATAATCTTAAACAAAAATAAATTATTATGGCATTTACTATTATTCAAAACACCCGAATCAACGGAGAACCATTTATTTTCCAAAGTCCAGAAACGGTTACTTATCCTGTAGCCCCTTTAGTTTCAGCAAAATTTTACAACCCAAACGGTGTATTAACACTAAAAATTAGAGCTACTTTATATATTAATTCAGAAGACACTGTTCCTCCAATAGTTCAAACACCAATAGAATCAGGAAATACTTTGACTATGTACTATGACTATAATTTCTCTGAAGCTACCCCAGAAACTTGTGATGTATGGTATGTAGAAGTAGATTACACTTCTGATACTGTTGGTAATCTTACCGAAATTGTATCTTATCTAAAAGATATCGATCCTGAAACATCTAGAGGAACCGTGGTAGAAGTAACTAACTAGTCATATTTATTCATTAGTTTTACTAAATATTAATTTAGTACAAATTTATATGCTAGCAAAACTTAGTTTATTATTCATTTTAATTCCTTTTTTTCTTTTTTCTCAAATAAAATCCTATAATGATGTTATTGCTAAGGAATTGCAAAAAAAGGCAGTTGAATATAAAACCGAAATAAACTTCATTAAATCCCAATCTTTTTATTTAAAACAAGATTGGGATTCTACTCTCATATACTCAATGAAACAATTGAGTTTAAACCCCAACAACGAAATAGCCAATTATTGTCATTTTTTTAGGGGGACGAGTTTTTTTGAAAAAAAACTATACAAAGAAACCAAAAATGAAATGATACAAATTTCGAATCAATTTGTGTTTTTCCCTCAAGCTAGAATCATTTTAGCAGGTGCTTCATTAGAATTAAGAGATTTTGAAAAGGCTGGATTATATTATGAAAATGCTCTTAAATTTCCTCAAATATCAAAACAACCCTATAGTTTGTCCAAGATCTATGAAGGTTTGGGTATGACGTATATTTTTTTGAAAAAATATGATAAAGCAGAAGAATACCTTATTAAAAATTTAAAAATTAAAGAAAAAGACAAAGACAAAGACAATCTGTATAATGCATACAATTCCATTGCAAATCTATATTATGTGCAATATAAAGACCAACAAGCTATTCCTTATTTCGAAAAAGCTTATGATTTATCAAATAAAACAAATAAACTTGATTTAAAATATACGGCTTCAAAAAATATGGCAGTAGTTGAAGAAAACAGGAACAACTTTAAACAAGCTTTAGCCTATAGAAAAGAATCCGAGCAGTGGAAAGATTCCGTCAACGACCAAAACAAAGTATGGGCAGTAGCTGATTTTGAGAAAAAGTTTGCAGTTTCCCAAAAGCAAAAGCAAATCAAAGTACTTGAAGTAGAAAACAAACTAAAAAATAGTCAGCGTAATTGGTTGTTTTTCTCTGCAATAGGATTATTATTACTATTAACATCCGGCATCTATCTTTATGCTCAAAAAGTTAAAAATGCCAAAATCATTCTGATTCAAAAGAACAAACTCGACGAACTAAACGCTACCAAAGACCAACTATTTTCAATCGTAAGCCACGATTTGCGTTCCTCGGTAAATGCTTTAAAAACCAGTAACGCCAAATTATCGGCAACGCTAGAAACCAAAAATTACGAAGAACTGAACCAATTAATTATTCAAAATAGCGGCATTGCCAACGGAACTTATAGTTTGCTCGATAATTTATTGCATTGGGCATTGTTGCAAACCAAGCAATTGTATTTCCATAAAGAATCAGTGCATTTGTTTTCGATAGTACAACAAATAGAATACAACTATAAACCCTTACTTCTCGATAAATCTATTACTTTTGAGAATTCAGTTTCCAAAAATTGCTTTATCTTCGTGGATATTGATTCGTTAAAAATTGTGCTTCGTAATTTATTGGACAATGCCATCAAATTTTCAAACGAAAACGGCAAAATCAGTTTTTATATACAAGAAGAAAATCCCGAATCTTGTCAACTTGTTTTGCAGGATACAGGCTTAGGAATGAATGAAGACACCATCGCAGCCATTTTAAAAGACGACGAATTATTAGCCAAAAAAGGAAAGTCCGAAGCCATAGGAACAGGTCTAGGAATGCAATTATGCAAACAAATGGTCAAGAAAAATGGAGGTACAATTCAAATAGAAAGCGAACTTAATAAAGGAACAAAAATCATATTGACGTTTCCAAAAACAGAGCAAAATGGATAATATCAATGTACTTATAATCGAGGACACGCCCGAGCAAAGTGATGCACTTAGCAAAGTACTGATGGCAAACAATTACAACATTGTAGGGGTTGCCAGAAGTTATACCGATGCCTTAAAACTTTTTTACGCGCAAACTATTGACATCATTGTTATCGATGTTTTTCTTGATGGAAAACCTGACGGAATTACCTTTGCCGAAACTATTAATATTATTCCCAATGCATCGAAACCATTTGTATTTTTGACTAGCTCACAAGACCGTCAAATTTTTGAAAGAGCAAAACTCACCAAACCCTTTAGTTTCTTGATGAAACCATTTAATGAATTAGAAATTCTATATGCATTAGAAATGGCTGTCGAAAAATTCTACGAACAAACCAATACATTCCTAAGCGAAGACCAAGACACCGTAATCAGCAATGATTATCTATTTATAAAAAAGAAAAACGCATTAAAAAAAGTTTCCCTTGAGGACATCATTTACATAGAGGTGGAAGATCGTTATTGCAATATCATCACCGAAAATGAAAAATTTGTAATTCTTATTTCATTAACGAAAATCAGCGCCCTACTCAACAAAGACAAATTCATCAAAACCCACAGAAATTATATTGTCAACAAAGACAAAATGGAAGAAATTATCCTATCCGATAATCTTATTATCCTCAAAGGAAATCATAAAGTTAACTTAAGCGACACCTACAAAGATTTTATTACAAAAACGAATATTTTATCATAAAAGCTACAATTAAATAGTTTACATCACTTTAAATCTTCTCCCTATCGAGAAGATTTTTTTGTTTATAGGCAACACCCATAAATTCAAAAATTTCATAACAATAAAAACCGCCTTCATACCAATTTAAATTACAATAAATGAAAAGCAACTTACTTTTGACATAAAATTAATAACAACTCAATATTATGGTATCAAATAACCCCTCAGATATGATAAAACTAATTAGCATACTTCAAAAAATAATAATCAATCCTTACATCGGAGTATTTGTCTCATTAATACTCATAATACCAAGCTTATACATAATATTAGAAGATGTAACTGTGATTAGAAAAGAATATATTTTTCTTGCTATTGGACTCCCAATTTATATTAAATCCTTAAATAAGATATTCGACGACATCCTAAATCCAGATAAAAATCACTTCAAATAAAACAAATTAATCAAGTACTATTGCTAAAAAAGCTGCAAATAAACTCATAAAAAACAGTCACTTACTTTTTATTTTATTTTATTTTTAAAACTATTGTAACTTTTTTGAAACCCTCTACGTATAATCACTTGTACACTTAAAAATTAGGGAGACAAAAAAATGAGACAACTTAAAATCACCAAGCAGGTAACCAATCGTGAAACTGCATCATTAGACAAGTATTTACAGGAAATTGGAAAGGTGGATCTTATCACCGCCGATGAAGAGGTAGAATTGGCACAAAAAATAAAAGCTGGTGATCAAGCAGCACTAGAAAAATTAACGAAAGCCAATTTACGTTTCGTGGTTTCAGTAGCTAAACAATACCAAAATCAAGGTTTAACACTTCCCGATTTGATTAATGAAGGAAATTTAGGATTGATAAAAGCAGCGCAACGTTTTGATGAAACACGTGGTTTCAAATTCATTTCGTATGCAGTTTGGTGGATTCGTCAATCTATTTTGCAAGCCTTGGCTGAACAATCTCGTATTGTTCGTTTGCCATTGAACAAAATTGGTTCTATCAATAAAATCAACAAAATGTACGCCTTGTTAGAGCAATCTAACGAAAGACCGCCAACAGCTGAGGAAATTGCCAAAGAATTGGATATGACAGTGAATGACGTAAGAGAAAGTATGAAAAACTCGGGTCGCCACTTATCAATGGATGCACCACTTGTTGAAGGAGAAGATTCAAACCTTTACGATGTATTGCGTTCAGGCGAATCGCCAAATCCAGACCGAGCTTTAATTCAAGAATCATTGCGAACTGAAATTGAACGTTCCTTAGAAACATTAACACCAAGAGAAGCTGACGTGGTTCGCTTGTATTTTGGTCTCGGCGATCAACACCCAATGACATTAGAAGAAATAGGAGAAACTTTTGACCTGACTCGCGAGCGTGTTCGCCAGATTAAAGAAAAAGCCATCCGTAGATTGAAACACACTTCAAGAAGTAAAATATTAAAAACCTATCTTGGATAAATTCCAAAAATAAAATTCTAAATTCCAATCTCACATTTTTCGAATTTGGAATTTCAAAGTTAACGACGGTCTGATTAACTGTTCGTTTTTTGATTGATGATTGAAACTCCGGCTGATTACCGGAGTTTTATTTTTTATATTATCTTTGCCGAAACAACACA
>NZ_JAQTPQ010000274.1 GCF_028712645.1 Flavobacterium sp.
CAGATTGCAATTTGTTTGCCCTCATTTTTAATATAAAAACTTTTTATTATGGATTTGACTGTTTCTAAATTTAATGTTGAGGAAAATTTCTCAGAAGGTATGTTTTTTATGCTGATGCTTGATAAATTAGACTTACACTACGAGCAAGAACTACTGAAAATTGAAAACGCTTTTTTAAAGTACTTACCAACAGATTCTAGTAAGATGGGAGGGCTTCTAACTTATGTTAACACTTGTTTCAGAGAGGATATCTTAATTAGCTTAAATAAATTTAATTTTGATTATGGTACTATAAAAAACGTAATTTTATTGCATAATGAAAAATGCGAATCTTTCAAGAAAACAACAGATGACTTTTATAATAAGTTTTATCCGTTGGTTTAGATTAGCGGTCTATAAATGCCTTTCTGTACAGCTCTTCTTCTGCTCTGTTTTTTTGCTTCAAACATTTATTTAGATTGTCAGAGTAAAACTCTCTTTCATTTTCAGGATAGCCACTTAAATCCTTTAGGTGTATTTTTATTTCGTATGGTATTTTCAAACTCTCTAATTCAATATTCAAAGATAGTATTCTTAGTAAAAGCCTTGAACAAAAGAAGTATACAATTTCTTTCAACTTTCCATAACTTTCTGTTTCTACTTCTTTTTTGCTGAAAAGAATAAGCAGTTCTTGTTTCTGTTTTCATCCTTCTGTTACTTTGTTAGTAACATCTGTTTCTCGAAGTTTCGGAAGCTGCCAATAAAGGAGCTTATGAAGCCGGCGGTTATTCCGTGGGGTGCAATATAATTCTTCCCGTGGAGCAAAAACCTAATCCTTATCTTCACAAATGGATTTATATTCCCTACTTTTTTGTCAGGAAAGTGATTCTCGTGAAATATTCCTTCGCTTTCATTGTAATGCCGGGAGGAATAGGCACTTTGGATGAATTGTTTGAAGCCTTAACTTTAATCCAAAATAGAATTATTGCCGGCTTTCCCGTTGTGATTTTTGACAAGGAATACCATAAAGATTTGTGCGAACACATTGAAATGATGGTCAAACACGAAAGCATCAGTGCAGAAGATATGGAACTTTTGTTTGTGACTGATTCCGTAGAGGATTTAGTAGCCCATATTCGGAAATACTCCATAAAAAAATTTGGTTTAAAGAAGAAAGCTTACAAAGCCAAATGGTGGTTTGGAGAGAGCAGGAAATGAGAGATTAGTTTTTTACGGCTCTTTTGTCATTTCGACCAAAGGGAGAAATCACATAATGAGAGCAACAAATTTGAGTATCTAAAGTGAGCAACTTATGTGATTTGCTTCGCCTGTTCGAGCAAAGCTCTCGGGTCTCCCTTTGGTCGAAATGACAAATATGAATAAAACATCTCATTTTGCGCTGTTTTTTCATTTTGTGCTATTCTATGTAACACTTGTTACTGAACATACATTTTTGCGAATATATCTTTGCCTCATAATTCAGATAAAATAATTATGAAGAAAATAAATTTACTCCTATTAGTTGGAACAATTTCCATTTCGACTTTAGGTTTTAGTCAAGACACCTTGACTATTTCCAGAAAGGATATTTGGCAAAAAGCCAACGATAAAAACTTGCAAATCAAGATTGCCAACCAAGAATTCAAATCGGCACAAGCAGATTATAGGCAATCGAACGCTCTGTTCTTGCCAAGCATTTCCGCATCTCACACTGCGATTTCAACTACGAATCCATTGATGGCTTTTGGTTCTAAATTGAATCAGGAGGTTTTAACGGCTTCTGATTTTAATCCGGCATTGTTGAATAATCCATCGGCGACCCAAAACTACGCCACCAAAATTGAGGTTTTACAACCTTTAATTAATGTAGATGGATTGTATGGAAGACAGGCTGCCAAGTCTAAAATGGAAGCTTTTCAATTACAAACCGAACGCACATCGGAATATTTGGAATTGGAAGTCAACAAATCCTTTATGCAATTGCAATTATCGTACAAAGCAGTAAAAGTATTGGAAAAAGCAAGTGCTACGGCTGACGCCAATTTGAAATTGGTAGAAAACTATTTCAAGCAAGGAATCCTTCAGAAAACCGATTTATTGTCGGTGCAGGTTCGTGTCAACGAAATCAAAAACCAGTTGCAATATGCCAAAAGCAATGTGCAAAATGCTTCCGATTATTTGGCTTTTCTTTTAAATGAAGACAATACCAATAAAGTGTATAAACCCTTGGAAGAGTTGGATAATACCATTGCTATTTCAAGTATCAATACCACACTTTCAGGCAACCGAAAAGACATTCTCGCAATGGATAAATCATCAGAAGCTTACGCCAAAATGTGGCAGTCCAGCAAAATGAATTTCTTACCGACCTTGAATGCTTTTGGAAGCTATGAAATGTATGATGACAAACTTTTTGGAACCAATGCACAAGGTTATTTAATAGGAGCACAATTGTCGTGGAAAGTTTTTGACGGTTATAAATCCATCGGAAAAATGGAAAAAGCCAAAGCCGATTATCAAAAAGCGGAAGTGGAAAACCAACAATACAAATCCCAAAGCCAATTGGAATTGAACAAAACCAATCGCCAGTTGAAAGATGCCGAAAACAAGGTGAATTTAGAAAAATTAGCTTTGGAACAATCGCAAGAAGCGTATCGAATAAGAAGTAACCGATTCACACAAGGACTAGAAAAAACAACCGATTTATTGCAAGCAGAAACGCAAATGTTCCAGAAAGAATTGGAATTGCTGCAAGCGGTTTTCGAATATGATTTTACCCAACAATATTTACAATTTTTAACGAAATAAGGAAACTCTGTCCTGCAAGGTTTTCAAAACCTTGTAGGTATAAAAATATATAAAGTGAAACCTACAAGGTCAAAAAAAAGACCTTGCAGGATTATAAACAACAAAAGCAAACAAAATATGAAAAAAATAATAACAATCCTTTCCATTTCTGCAGTATTACTAACTTCTTGTGGAGGTGACAAAAAAGAACAAATCAAGGAAGAACCAGCAATCGTAGTTAAAGTGAGCGGAGTTTCTGAAAATAACAAAGGAGCATTCATAACTGCAAGCGGAAAAATTGAAGCTGAAAATAGTGCTAATTTAAGCACTAGAATGATGGGTTATGTAACCAAAGTTCACGTGAAAGTAGGACAAAAAGTAGGTGCTGGACAATTATTGGTTAGCATCAATAACACTGATTTGCAAGCCAAAAAAGCACAAGTAGATGCTAGTATTTTACAAGCGACTGCAGGTTACAATAATGCTAAAAAAGATTACGATCGTTTTGTGGCTTTGTTCAAACAACAATCGGCTTCTCAAAAAGAATTAGACGATATGACGGCGCGTTACGAAATGGCAAAAGCAGGATTAGAAGGGGCTAAACAAATGAGAAATGAAGTGATGGCGCAGTTTTCTTATTCGAATATTACGGCGCCATTTTCTGGAACAGTAACCAACACTTTTGTGAAAGAAGGCGATATGGCGAATCCTGGAATGACATTGGTTAGTGTTGAAGGAGTTTCAAAATTGCAAGTAACTGCTATGGTTTCTGAAGGTGATATTAATGCTATCAAAAAAGGAATGGCTGTAAAAGTATTGGTAAAATCATCAAATGAAACGCTTACCGGAAAAGTGAGCGAAGTAAGTTTGTCAGCAACCAATACTGGCGGTCAATATTTGGTAAAAATAAACTTAGACAAAACGGATAGTTCAGTGTTATCAGGAATGTTTGTTAATGTTCAGTTTCCAACAGAAAACAAAACTCAAATTTCTAAAAGTGAAGTATTGTTAGTTCCAGAAAGTGCTTTGGTAAAACAAGGTCAATTGACTGGTGTTTATACTATTGGAAGCGGAAATGTAGCCATTTTAAGATGGTTGCGAACAGGAAAAACTTTTGGTAATCAAGTAGAAGTTTTATCAGGTTTATCGGCTGATGAGCAATATATTGTTTCGGCTGAAGGAAAATTATATAACGGAGCTTTGGTGAGTGTTCAGTGAGCAGATGGAAGATGGCAGGTTGCAATTTGAACAATTTTAAACAACCTTAAACCCTAAACTAAAAACAATAAACCCTAAACAATAAACAAAAAATGCAAGAAGGTATATCAGGTAAAATAGCCAATTTTTTCATCAATTCGAAATTAACCATTTTGTTGATGGTGGCCTTGATGATTATTGGTGTATATAGTTCGTTTTTGATTCCAAGGGAAGAAGAACCGCAAATTAATGTTCCAATGGCCGACGTAATGGTAGGTTATCCCGGAGCAAGTCCATCGGAAGTAGAAAGTCGTGTAGCGAAACCATTAGAGAAAATCATTTCGAACATCAAAGGAGTAGAGCACGTGCATACAATGGCGATGAATGGTCAAGCGATGTTGATTGTACAATTTTATGTAGGTCAAGATGTGGAGCGTTCGTATGTGAAATTGTATGACGAATTAGCGAAACACGAGGATATGTTCCCGAAAGGAGTGTATAAGCCTATGGT
>NZ_JAQTPQ010000036.1 GCF_028712645.1 Flavobacterium sp.
ATCATCGTTTAATAAGGCAAGGTTATTGCCATCAAAAGCAGCATCCATTTTGTAATAACAAGCAAAATCAAACACAGAACTGTTGGCATTATTAGCCCACCATTCTAAGGTATTTACATTCGAATCCCAATATTCTCCAACAGAAAAACCGCCTACATTTGCATTCCATTGATTGACTACCCATGGACCAAATCCTTTTACGTAGTCAAATCGCCAACCGTCAAATTTCATTGTGTTTTTATAATATTTACCAACACCATCAGTTCTTAACCAAAGCCAATTTTGAACATTTGGTGCTGCATGACATAAATCTGGATAGCCTCCAAAAGAGCCTTCATCATTGTTTCCATAGGCATTTTTATAAAAATCGGCACTTGTTCTTGGAAACTTTCCTGAAGCTACACTAGAAAAATTAGTCCAAGTTTGAGTCCCTGTAAATGGATTATTTTCTAATTGTCCGCCACTATTATGATTGATCACGATATCTGCATATACTTGTACATTTTCGGTATGGGCTTTGGTTATCAAACTAACTAATTCTGTTTTTGAACCAAAACGGGTTTCGACAGAACCATTTTGATTGAAATCTCCAAAATCAAAATAATCGCAAGGATCATAACCCATTGAAAAGGCTCCGTTTTGTCCTTTTGATGCTGGCGGTAACCAAATGGAGCCAATTCCTGCGTTTGACCATTCCGTTACTTTAGTAGCAATAGTGTTCCACCAGGTTCCACCGGCAGGAACATCCCAATAAAAAGCTTGCATCATTACTCCACCACCAGGATTTGCAGCATATTTTCCAGTAGCAGAAGAGGTTCGTGTTCCAGTACTAAATGGATGTCCATCGTGATGGGTAACATCGATTACTTTGTACTGCGCACTTGGTGTAGGTGAGCCTTGTTGCAATACATCGTTTGAATTACATGAGTAAAAGCCAATAAGTAGGGCTAATACATACAATTTAAAATTTGAATTTCTCATAAAATTGATTTGGGGGTTAGTTAATAAATTAGGTTAAGTTTTGTAAATTAATTTACTCATTTGTTAAAATTATGTAAAATTCCTTACTTTCGACAAAAGAAATAATATTTCATTTTACGAAAACGTAATAGTGTTGAAAACTTTTGATATTAACTATTTTATTAACTATTAAATTGCCATTTTAATAATTTTATAATTAATTTTTTGGCAAGGTCTTAATTTATAATATGGGGTAAATTTTTGAATTCCACATTTTTTTCAAATAAAAAATCCATAAGGCTTAAGGGGTTAGCATTTTCTATAATGATTTTTGATTTGGGATCTGCGTCGCAAAAGTCAAGGAAAAGTGCTGTTTCTTCGAGTTTTAATTTTAGTTTTTTACTAAAAAAATCTTGATCGTAAGTTGTGATGGCAAGATCTTTAAATGTAATTTTAGGAGTATTTTTTTTAGGAGCATCCTTTTCTTTTTTAAATAAACTTAAAATCATCCCTCCAATTCGCATTAAGTCAGGACTGTTGACTAAAGTTCCGTCATAGACTCCTATTGGTTTTGGATGGTTCGCTGCTTTTTCTATAGTTGAGTTGTCTGCATATTCTTGATTAAAGCCAATATGAGGAAACGAAATTTTCGTGACCACAACTTCCTCTAGTTCTTCGGGCTTTCGTATCAATGTTATGATAAGATTGGGGGTGTTTATGAATTCTTTTTCTAAAAAAAGTCTTTTATATTCGTAATTTTTAGAAATAAAAACGAGCATATCTTCGGCTTTTGCTAAGATGGTAAACCTCCCATAAATATCTGTAATCGTCGTTTTTTCGGAAACAAGATTGACTACTTCTATGCCTTGAAGAGGAAAATCATCACATAAAACCTTGCCTTGAATAGGCTTCTCTACTTGAGAAAAACCAAATTGAAACAGCATTAAAAAAAACAGGGCTAAGTATTTATTTTTCATCAATTTATAGTAAGTGGACTACAAAAGTATTGACGTCATTCATAAAAAAATCTAAAAAGGAGGTAAAATTTTGTTAATAAAAATGATTAGATATTTATAGTCAGTTTCTTGCTGAAATCTTGATGTTAAAATAACAAATTTTCTTTGAGATGGTTTCAATCAAACCGTTTGGATTTTCAAAACTTTTATCAAGTCAATTCATCGTAAAAAATGTTTGCCTATAAATTTTTGTTAATACTAATAACTAAACTTGTATTATATAATTGAATTCTTATTTTTGTCTGTTATAAGTTTAAAGAGCACAAAGTGATTGAAGTTGCTAGAACAATTCTATTTCTTGATTCTTAAAGCGTATATTTGGCTAAAATTATAACGTTCCTTTTTTTTTGGAATTGAATAGCCTAAAATCAAGATATTTTGCATAATAAAATAAAATCTCAAAAAATGCTTTTAAAAACAATACAAATGAAATCCATAATGAATAAAATTGCGCTTACATTTTTTCTAATACTTTTTTCAAGCGGAATCGCTTCAGCACAAGAAATCATTAAGGAAAGTGTTCAGGATACTCTAAAAACACAAACCTCAAATCAAAAACAAAAAATTGATGGTGTAATTGCTAAAGTGGGAGATTATATTATTTTGGACTCAGATATTGATAAAGCCTATATGGAAATTTCGAGTCAAGGAAATTCTATAAAAGATATTACAAGATGTCAAATGCTAGGAAAATTATTGGAAGACAAATTGTATGCGCATCAAGCCATTCAAGACAGTTTGAAAGTGACCGATGCTGAGATAAAATCAATGATGGACGAAAGACTGAGCTATATGATAGAAGGTCTTGGTTCTATGGATAAAGTAGTAAAGTACTATAAAAAAAATTCTGAAGAAGATTTTAGAAGCTATTTCTTTGATGTCTTGAAAGAGCAGAAATTGACTTCAGAAATGCAAAAGAAGATTGTTGACGAAGTTGAAATCACTCCTGAAGAAGTCCGTAATTTTTTCAAAACAATTCCAAAAGAAGAGCTTCCTGTTTTTGGAGCCGAAATGGAAGTGGCACAAATTGTAGTCGAGCCTAAAGTTTCGGAAGCAGAAAAACAGAAAGTGATTGATAAATTAAATCAGTTTAAAAAAGAAATTCAGGAAGGATCAAGCTTTGCTACAAAAGCAGTTTTGTATTCTCAAGACCCAGGTTCAAGAGCTTCTGGAGGGTTCTATAAAATGAATCGTAAAACTCCTTTTGTAAAAGAGTTTAAAGATGTAGCATTTAGTCTTGCTGAAGGAGAAATTTCAGCTCCATTCGAAACAGATTTTGGGTTTCATATTATTTATGTTGAAAAGATAAAAGGGCAAGATTTAGAATTGCGCCATATATTATTGACGCCAACAGTTACTGAAGAAGCGTTGAAAGAGGCCAAAGAAAAAATTGCATTAATTAGAAAAAGAATAGAAGACAAGGAAATTACTTTTGCCGATGCAGCAAGATCTATGTCTGATGAAAAAGAAACTAGAACAAATGGGGGAGCTTTAATCAATCCAAAAACGCAGGATACTCGTTTCGAATTAACAAAATTGGATCCTAGTTTAAACAGCCAAGTTTCGAATTTGAAAGAAGGAGAAATATCTCAACCGCTAATGGATGAAGATCAATCAGGTAAGAAAAAATATAAGATAATTACGGTTACTAACAGAATAAATGAGCATACTGCCGATTATGCTAAGGATTACACCAAGATAAAAGACTTGGCATTAAAAGAGAAACAAATTAAAGCTATCGGAAAATGGTTTGACGATAAAATTAAAGATACTTATATTAAAATTATTGGAGAATATAGAGATTGTGAATTCACTAATAATTGGCTAAAAAAGTAGGGATTTAAGATTTAAGATTAACGAATGCTGATTTCAGATTTTACGTTTGTCTACTATTTTAAATCTAAAATCTAAAATCTAAAATTAAATGTCTGACGTAGCTGCAATACATAACTTAGTTCAAAAACGAAACGAACTAAAAGCCGAAATCGCAAAAATTATAGTAGGTCAGGATACAGTTGTCGACCAAATTTTACTTTGTATTTTCTCAGGTGGACACGCACTTTTGGTTGGTGTTCCCGGATTAGCAAAAACGTTGATGGTAAACACATTGGCACAAGCGCTTGGTTTAGATTTTAAAAGAATCCAATTTACACCTGATTTGATGCCTTCGGATATTTTAGGCAGTGAAATTCTAGATGAAAATCGCCAATTTAAATTCATCAAAGGGCCTATTTTTTCGAATATCATTCTAGCCGACGAAATCAATAGAACGCCTCCAAAAACACAAGCCGCTTTATTGGAAGCAATGCAGGAACGTTCAGTAACTATTGCAGGTCAAAACTATAAACTGCATTCGCCATATTTTGTGCTTGCAACCCAAAATCCAATTGAGCAAGAAGGAACTTATCCTTTGCCTGAAGCGCAACTCGACCGATTTATGTTTGCCATCAAACTCGATTATCCCTCTTTTGAAGAAGAAGTTCAAGTAGTTAAAAGAACAACTTCAGATACAAACAGTACAATCAATCCATTGTTTACGGCACAAGAAATTATAGATTTTCAACACCTGATTCGTAGGATTCCAGTTGCTGATAATGTTATAGAATATGCTGTGACTTTGGTTAGCAAAACGCGTCCTGATAATAAATTATCAAATGAATTTGTGAAAAATTATTTAGATTGGGGAGCAGGACCTAGAGCTTCTCAAAATTTAATTTTGGCAGCCAAAGCCAATGCAGCTTTCAACGGAAAATACTCTCCTGATATCGAAGATGTGAAAGCCGTGGCTACAGGAATTCTTCGCCATAGAATCATTAAAAATTACAAAGCAGATGCTGAGGGAATTACTGAGGAAATGATAATTGATAAGTTGATGTAACTTTTGATTTCATATCTTTAATTTTTTTGTTTAACTGGAAACAAATACAGGTTCAAAATTGGTGTAGTTTTGTAAAGTCAAATAAAAAAGACTTTTTGAGTTAAGAAATTCTCATTATAACAACTTATTTTTGATTTTTCATTACTTATTGTATTTACATAGTTGTTTTTTGTAATGATATTTTTTAAAATGGCTTGTTTGATTAATTTATTTTAAATATCATCTTTAATTCTTAAGTTTGCATCACAAAAATTACGTTGATTTGACCTTTTAGAGTTGAATACGTTTTAGAGTAAAATTAAGGAAACGGGACTTTAAATAATAATTGCTAAATAAACCAAAAACGATATGGCTTTTGATATTGAAATAATCAATAGAATCTGCCTTTAACATTGAAAAGACTTCTATTATGAATATTTATAACGGTTATCTTCAGGAAATTGAAGAACGAAAAGGTCAGGGGCTTCATCCTAAACCTATTGATGGAGCGGAATTACTGAGCGGAATTATTTCGCAAATAAAAGATTTGAATAACGAGTACAGAGAGGATTCTCTTCACTTTTTTATTTATAATGTTGTACCTGGTACCACTCCAGCTGCTGGTGTGAAAGCTAAATTTTTAAAGGAAATCATTCTAGATGAATCGGTAGTTGCTGAAATTACTCCTGCTTTTGCTTTAGAATTATTGTCACACATGAAGGGAGGAACTTCTATTGAGGTCTTGCTTGATTTAGCTCTAGGTGCTGATGTTGCTATTGCTAAAGATGCTGCAGCTGTTTTAAAAACGCAAGTTTATCTTTATGATGCGGATACGGATCGTTTAGAAGCTGCTTTCAAAAATGGTAACGAAATCGCAAAAGAAATAGTAGAGAGTTATGCTAAAGCTGAGTTTTTTACAAAATTAACTGACATACCAGAAGAAATCAAAGTAGTTACTTTTATTGCAGGTGAAGGAGATATTTCAACTGATTTACTTTCTCCAGGAAACCAAGCACACTCAAGATCGGATCGTGAATTGCATGGGAAATGTTTAATTTCTCCTGAAGCACAAGTTGAAATCAAAGCACTAAGCGAAGCAAATCCTGATAAAAGTGTTATGTTAATCGCTGAGCGAGGCACTATGGGTGTAGGATCATCAAGAATGTCAGGCGTAAACAACGTGGCATTATGGACAGGAAAACAAGCAAGTCCTTATGTTCCATTTATTAATATTGCTCCAATTATTGCGGGTACAAACGGTATTTCGCCTATTTTTCTAACAACTGTAGGGGTTACAGGAGGAATCGGAATTGACCTTAAAAATTGGGTTAAAAAAGTTGATGCACAAGGGAATGTGGTTGTTGACGCAGCGGGAGAACCTGTTCTTAAAGAAGTATATTCTGTTGCTACAGGAACTGTTCTTACCATTAATACAAAAACAAAAAAATTATATAATGGTGATAAAGAATTGATTGATATTTCTGCTTCTTTAACGCCACAAAAAGTAGAGTTTATCAAAGCAGGTGGTTCTTATGCAATCGTTTTTGGTAAAAAACTACAAACATTTGCTTGCAAAACTTTAGGTATTGCTATCCCTCAGGTATATGCTCCATCAAAAGAAATTTCTATCGATGGACAAGGCCTTACAGCAGTAGAAAAAATATTCAATAAAAATGCTGTTGGAACTACTCCAGGTAAAGTTTTACACGCTGGTTCAGATGTTCGTGTGGAAGTTAATATTGTGGGTTCGCAAGATACAACTGGTTTGATGACGTCTCAGGAATTGGAGTCTATGGCTGCTACTGTGATTTCGCCAATTGTTGATGGTGCTTATCAATCAGGTTGTCATACTGCTTCGGTATGGGATAATAAGTCTAAAGCAAATATTCCAAGATTAATGAAGTTTATGAATGACTTCGGTTTGATTACCGCTCGTGATCCTAAAGGGAAATATCTTGCAATGACCGATGTAATTCACAAGGTACTTAACGACATAACTGTTGACGATTGGGCAATCATTATTGGAGGTGACTCTCATACAAGAATGTCCAAAGGTGTTGCTTTTGGTGCTGACTCTGGAACTGTTGCTCTTGCATTGGCTACAGGTGAAGCTACTATGCCGATCCCTCAATCAGTGAAAGTAACTTTCAAAGGGGAAATGAAAGATTATATGGATTTCCGTGATGTTGTTCATGCTACTCAAGCTCAGATGTTACATCAGTTTAAAGGAGAAAATGTTTTCCAAGGCAGAGTTATTGAGGTACACATCGGAACGCTTACTGCTGACCAAGCATTTACATTTACTGACTGGACTGCAGAGATGAAAGCAAAAGCTTCAATCTGTATTTCTGAAGATGCTACTTTAATTGAATCATTAGAAATTGCAAAAAGCAGAATCCAGATTATGATTAATAAGGGAATGGATAATGCAAAACAAGTGCTTAAAGGATTGATTGCTATAGCTGATAAGAGAATTGCTGAGATTAAATCAGGGGAGAAACCTGCATTGGCTCCAGATGCAGATGCGAAGTATTTTGCTGAAGTTGTTGTTGATCTTGATGTGATTGCAGAGCCAATGATTGCAGATCCAGACGTAAATAATATTGACGTTTCTAAAAGATATACTCACGATACAATTAGACCTCTTTCTTTCTATGGTGGAAAGAAAAAAGTAGATCTTGGCTTTATTGGTTCTTGTATGGTTCACAAGGGCGATATAAAAATCCTTGCTCAAATGCTTAAGAATATAGAACAACAACAAGGTAAGGTTGAGTTCAAAGCACCACTTATAGTAGCACCACCAACCTATAACATCGTTGATGAGCTTAAGGCTGAAGGTGATTGGGAAGTTTTAAAAAAATATTCTGGTTTCGAATTCGATGATAATGTTCCAAAAGTTGCGGCACGTACAGCATACGAAAAAATGTTGTATTTAGAGCGTCCAGGTTGTAACCTTTGTATGGGTAATCAGGAAAAAGCTGCCAAAGGGGATACTGTAATGGCAACTTCTACACGTCTTTTCCAAGGAAGAGTGGTTGAAGATACTGAAGGTAAAAAAGGAGAGTCTTTACTTTCTTCAACTCCAGTTGTAGTTTTATCTACAATTTTAGGAAGAACTCCTACTATAGAAGAATACAAAGCTGCCGTAAAAGGAATCAACTTGACTAAGTTTGCACCTTCACATAAGCAATTAGTTAGATAATTACATATTGTCTATCAATCAGTAAGAAGCCCGAGTTATAGACTCGGGCTTTTTTTATAGCTTAATTTTTTGTATCTTGTGATGTTAAAAAAAATAAAATAACAAATACATAAACACTATGGCTTTTGATATTGAGATGATTAAAAAAGTGTACGCCAATATGACTAGTCGTGTTGATGCAGCACGAAAACTTGTCGGACGTCCGCTGACATTGACTGAGAAAATTTTATACAATCACCTTTGGGAAGGAATTCCTACCCAAACTTTCGCAAGAGGAGTTGATTATGTAGATTTTACTCCAGACAGAATTGCTTGCCAAGATGCAACTGCTCAAATGGCTTTATTGCAATTTATGCACGCTGGAAAGAAAACAGTTGCTGTGCCTACAACGGTTCATTGTGATCACTTGATTCAGGCAAAAGTGGGTGCAAAAACAGATTTAGCTTTTGCAAAAACACAATCAAGCGAAGTTTTTGATTTTCTTTCATCAGTTTCTAATAAATACGGAATTGGATTTTGGAAACCAGGTTCAGGAATTATTCACCAAATCGTTCTAGAAAACTACGCTTTCCCGGGGGGAATGATGATTGGAACCGATTCACATACTGTAAATGCAGGTGGATTGGGAATGTTAGCTATTGGAGTTGGTGGTGCTGATGCCGTTGACGTAATGTCAGGAATGTCTTGGGAATTGAAATTTCCTAAATTAATTGGAGTAAAATTAACTGGAAAATTATCCGGTTGGACTGCACCAAAAGATGTGATTTTAAGAGTGGCTGATATTCTTACCGTAAAAGGAGGAACTGGAGCCATTGTAGAATACTTTGGTGAAGGTGCATTGAATATGTCTTGTACAGGAAAAGGAACTATTTGTAATATGGGAGCCGAAATTGGCGCTACAACTTCAACCTTTGGTTATGACGATTCTATGCGTAGATATTTAGCTGCAACAGGTCGTCAAGATGTAGTTGATGCTGCTGACACTGTTGCAAGTTACCTAACAGGTGATGCGGAAGTGTATGCAAATCCAGGACAGTATTTTGACCAAGTAATCGAAATAAACTTATCAGAATTAGAGCCTTATATTAATGGTCCCTTTACTCCGGATAGAGGAACTCCAGTTTCTAAAATGAAAGAAGAAGCTGCTGCAAATGGTTGGCCAATAAAAGTAGAATGGGGATTGATAGGTTCTTGTACCAACTCTTCTTACGAAGATATGTCTCGAGCTGCTTCTATTGTGGAACAAGCGGTTGCGCACGGAATTTCCCCAAAAGCAGAATTCGGAATCAATCCAGGTTCGGAACAAATTCGATATACAATCGAAAGAGATGGCATCATTGCCACTTTCGAAAAAATGGGAACTAAAGTATTTACCAATGCTTGTGGCCCTTGTATCGGACAATGGGATAGAGCAGGAGCTGACAAAGGAGAGAAAAATACAATTGTACATTCCTTCAACCGTAACTTCTCTAAACGTGCTGATGGAAACCCAAATACACACGCTTTTGTAACTTCACCAGAAATGGTGGCTGCATTGGCGATTGCAGGAAGATTAGATTTCAATCCTTTGACAGATACTTTGTTGAATGACAATGGAGAAGAAGTAAGATTGACCACCCCTTTTGGTGATGAATTACCAAAGAGAGGTTTTGATGTGGATGATAATGGTTTTCAAGCACCAGCCGAAGATGGTTCAGGAGTTAAAATTGTAGTAAGCGAAACTTCAGATAGATTGCAATTATTAGCACCTTTCGAACCTTGGAATGGTAAAAATATAATGGGAGCCAAATTATTAATCAAAGCTTTCGGAAAATGTACTACTGACCATATTTCAATGGCTGGACCTTGGTTGCGCTTCCGTGGTCACTTAGATAATATTTCGAACAATATGTTGATTGGAGCAGTAAATGCTTTTAACCAAAAATCAAATTCAGTAAAAAATCAATTATCAGGCAAATATGATGCAGTTCCTGCCGTGGCACGTGCTTACAAAGCTGCAGGAATTCCTTCGGTTGTTGTTGGTGACCATAATTATGGCGAAGGGTCTTCACGTGAACACGCTGCAATGGAACCTCGTTTCTTGGGTGTGAAAGCAGTTTTGGTAAAATCATTTGCTCGTATTCACGAAACCAATTTGAAAAAACAAGGAATGCTAGGATTGACTTTTGCCAATGAAGCAGATTACGATAAAATTCAAGAAGATGATATAATAAATTTTATTGATTTAGTTGATTTTGCTCCAGCGAAGCCATTAACATTAGAATTCGTTCATACTGACGGAACTAAAGACGTCATCTTGGCAAATCATACCTACAACGAAGGACAAATAGGTTGGTTTGTTGCCGGTTCTGCATTGAATTTGATTGCTGCTGGAAAAGCATAATTTCAAATTTTTAAATACTATTAAAATGCCCTGTGAAAACGGGGTATTTTTTTTGCCAATCTGTTAAATTGAATATAAAGGTTTCTTAAAAAGTGCGCCATTTGTATTTTTATATTAAATTCGCAGTAAGTCAATACTTTTTTGAAGTATTTTGTCGTTAAAGATATGCAAATCATCAATTTTCTGAATAAAAGAAATGGTTTTGAGATCTAAATGGTGAGGAAAGAATAGAATTTAAATAGAGTTTATGAAGTATTTTAGTTATTTGTTTTTGTTTGTTTTTTTAATTGGTATGAGTGCATTTTCGCAAGAAAGCTACACACGACATACCGTTTCTAAAGGCGAAACAATTAGCGAAATTGCTGAACAATACAAAGTGACTTCCAAAGCGATTTATCAGTTAAATCCAAAAGCGAAGAAAGGAATCAAATACCGTTCGGTTTTATTAATTCCTACTAAAGTTAAAAAACATACCGCTTCAACTACCGAAATGGCAAGCAATTATCCTGAAAAAAGCCACGAAGTTTTAGCTAAAGAAACAATATGGGGAATTGCAAAGCAGTACAAGGTTAGTGTTGATGATTTATATAAAATCAATCCAGAGTTAGAGAAAGAAGGGTTGAAAAAAGGACAGACAATTAAAATCCCTCAAAAGGATTCTGATAATTTAGCTTCCGCAACAACACCTGAAAGTACAAACGTAATTCCAAAAACGGATACTAATAATTCTAAGACTGAAACCATCGTTTCTTCAATAGGAGAAGCGAAAGTTGAAACACAAACAGAAAGGGTTCTTTATAAAGTTTTGCCAAAGGAAACACTTTATTCTATTGCCAAACAAAATAAAATTTCGATGGTCGATTTGAAAAAGGCAAATCCAACAATAGGAAATAAACCATTGAAAGCAGGTCAGAAAATTATTGTTCCTATTAAAGTAGAGAATAATTCAAATTTAGCTTCCCGTGAAGAAATTTCAAAAACGATAAAAGACCCAAATCTAAATGTTGCTCTCGAACAGGAAAAACAAAGTACAGATTTATCTCAAAATGCAGACAAAGCGAATACGGTTGAAATAGAAATTACCCGTGAAGTCCTGCCAAAAGAAACGAAATACGGAATTGCAAAAGAATTTGGGATTACTGTTGCCGAATTAGAAAGACAAAATCCAAAGATTGTAAAAAAACTTCCTGTTGGTTATATACTCAAAATTCGCAGTTCAAAAGTAATGGAAGAAACGATTTCAGTTGAGGAAGTTGTTGTCAAAGAACAAGTAGTGAAAGCAGATTCGACTCGCTATATAAATACGATTCACGATGCCGTCTTTGTAGATCAATTGATATCAGTAGCTTCTGAAAACATAGGAACACGGTATCGTTCTGGGGGAACCACAAAAGAAGGCTTTGATTGTTCTGGATTAGTGTACTCTACTTTTGGCACTTTTGATATTCGACTTCCAAGATCATCTATCGAAATGGCTTCTTATGGTTCTAAAATTAGTACCGAAAATGCCCAAAAAGGAGATTTGATTTTCTTTAAAACCAATGGCCGACGACAAATTAATCACGTGGGAATGGTAGTTGAGGTTCTTGATGGTGAAATAAAATTCATTCATTCTTCAAATCACGGTGGTGTAATTATTTCTTCTACTAAAGAATCATATTACGAAAAGAATTTGGCGCAAATTAATCGGGTGTTGTAAAGCGCATTGAAAAAATAAATTTTAGTAAACTCTCAAGGAAACTTGGGAGTTTTTATTTAGTGTATAGTATTAATTTTGCGATGAGATGATAAGGAGATTGTTTACTCAAATAGCACTTATTTACTTCTTGTATTTTCAAAAAAAGTATATCTTTATCCAACTAAAACCCAAAAACTATGCAAGACAATACCCAAGACCATTTCAAAAGAGAACTCGGATTATTAGACGGAACAATGCTTGTTGTGGGCTCAATGATAGGTTCGGGAATTTTTATTGTAAGTTCCGATATGGTGCGCCAAGTGGGTTCTGCAGGTTGGCTTATTGCTATTTGGATTCTTACCGCTTTGTTGACAATAGTTGCAGCAGTTAGTTATGGAGAGTTAAGTGCGATGTTTCCTAAAGCTGGCGGACAATATGTATATATCAAGGAAGCTTACGGAAAATTGATAGGGTTTTTATATGGCTGGAGTTTTTTTGCTGTAATACAAACAGGGACAATTGCAGCAGTTGGTGTGGCTTTTTCTAAATTTGCTGCTTATATTTTTCCGTCTTTTAGTGATGATAATATTCTATATGAAGTAGGAGATTTCAAACTCAATGCTGCGCAGATAGTTTCCATTATTACCATTATTTTGCTCACGTATATCAATAGTCGTGGGGTGAAAAATAGCAAGATTTTGCAAACGGTTTTAACGGTTATCAAAATAGCATCACTTTTGGGAATGATTATTTTTGGATTTATTCTAGCTGCCAAAGCCGAAGTTTGGAATGCTAATTGGGCTGATGCTTGGGGTTCAAAATCGCTTGACACAACGACGGGTTCTTGGCGTCCAATTAATGGAATGACATTATTATCAGCTTTTGTGGCAGCTTTCGTGGGCTCTCAGTTTTCGAGTGTGGCTTGGGAAGGGGTTACGTTTATCGCCGAAGAAATTAAAAATCCCAAACGGAATGTGGGTCTAAGTCTGTTTTTGGGAACCTTACTAGTTGGAGTTATTTATACAATGGCCAATGTAATGTATATTGCGGTGCTTCCTTTGCAAGATATTGCCACCGCAAAATCAGATCGTGTTGCGGTTGTAGCATCACAAGTTATTTTTGGTGATATAGGAACGTTAATCATTGCATTGATGATTATGATTTCGACTTTTGCCTGCAATAACGGACTAATTATGGCTGGCGCAAGAGTATATTATACGATGGCAAAAGACGGTGTATTTTTCAAAAAAGCAGCTAATTTAAATAGTGCCAGCGTACCAGCTTGGGCTTTATGGGCTCAGTGTATTTGGGCTTCGACTTTGTGTTTAACTGGGAAATACGGAGCCTTATTAGACTTTGTCGTGATTATCGTTTTGATATTTTACATACTAACCATTTACGGAATTTTCATCCTGCGCAAAAAAATGCCCGATGCCGATAGACCTTATAAAGCTTTCGGTTACCCATTCCTGCCTATGCTATTTATTATACTTTCTTCCATAATTTCGATTACCTTATTGATTATCAAAACAAGTACTTGTGGTTGGGGCGTATTTATTATGTTGATAGGAATCCCAGTTTATTACTTGACAAAACAAAAGGAATAAGGAATTGTGTCTCTACTATGCTAGGTTGGTTGGTACAATTGAATAATTAATAAGCGTAAGTCTTTTATTAATTATACGATAAATAGTAGAAAGTATTTTTAATAATTGAATTGGTTCTAATGGTTGAAAGTTTATAATTATTGCGAAGCTAAATGCAATAAGAATTATTCTTTTTTAGGGGCTGAAATGAAAATTGACATACTAAATCCTATAAATAAACGTTAATTTATATTCTCTTGAAAATCTTACATAAAAAGTTTAATAATTTAAACATGTGTATTTTGTCTGTTTTTTTGTGTATTTCATAGATGAAATAATGTTTGTTGTATTAAAAAAAAATGGTATTGAATTATAAATTTGTATTTTTGCATCGAATAGAGAATATGTTTAGATTATAAAACAATTTTTATTATTGATAAAAAGTATACTATGATTAAAAAATCTTCGAAATTTTTTTCGAGTGAAAATGTAAGGTTAATTATAAATAATTTAAGTTATTTACCTAGATGGATCATCGTTATGTTTGATGTCACTGTTTTGGTAGTAGCATTTTTAATTACCTTTTTTATATATGATGGTATAGGCTCACACTATATATATCCACCCTATCAAATGTCATTTATGACTATTTTGATGGTGTCTAATATTTTCTTTTTTTGGGTATTTAGAACCTACTCGGGAATCATTCGTCATTCTTCTTTTACTGATGCAATAAAACTTTTCTTTTCACAAGTTTCTGTATTAGTTATATTTCTTATTTTTAATTTTATTTTCCTTTTTTTCTACCAAGAAAAGATATTTAAAAACTCGGCACTTTTCATCAACATTGTACTTTCTTTTTGTGGTTTGTTTTTGTATCGGGTGTTAGTAAAACAAGTTTTCGAAATTTATTTTTCAGAGAAAAGTGATGCTAAACTGATAAGGACTCTTATTTATGGTACTGATGCTAATGCTATATCGGTAGCCAATGCATTAAAATTTGAAACACCTACACGATTCAAAATTGTTGGATTTGTTGACAGGAATACTCAAAATGCTTCCAAACGAATGTTGGATTTGCCAATTCTGGTTCAAAAGAAAAAGTTTTCCACCTTAATGCGTTCCATAAGGGCCGATGGTGTTATTATTGCCGATAGAAGCCTGTCTCGAGAAGATCAATTAGTCATTGTAGACCAGTGTTTAGAATTCAACTATAGAGTGTACAATGTACCACCAATTTCGGATTGGGAAAACCAAAAAGAGATTTCTAAGAAAGTAAAGAATATTCAGATTGAAGATTTATTGGAACGCAAACCTATTGTATTAGACAATAAATCCATAAGCAAACAATTAGAGAATAAAACCGTATTAATTACAGGTGCTGCTGGTTCTATAGGAAGTGAAATAGTGAGACAAGTATTGGGATTTAATCCGGGGGAAGTTATTGTCTTAGACCAGGCCGAAACTCCATTGCATAATCTTGGTTTGGAGATAGAATCTCTTGAGCATAATTCAAAAATACTCCATGTAATTGCCGATATTAGAAATAAGGAAGCAATGAAAAGAGTATTCAAATTATATAAACCCAAAGTAGTTTTTCATGCTGCTGCCTATAAACATGTGCCTTTGATGGAAGAAAATCCTTCACAGGCAATCCTAAACAATATTGAAGGGACAAAAAATATTGCCGATTTGGCCTGTGAATTCAAAGTCAAAAACTTCGTAATGATTTCTACAGACAAAGCGGTAAATCCGAGCAATGTCATGGGGGCAAGTAAAAGGATTGCTGAGAAATACGTTCAATCTTTACAATTAAAAAGCATAAAAGAGAATGGTTCCAAAGGAACAAAATTCATAACTACGCGTTTCGGAAACGTGTTAGGGTCTAATGGTTCAGTTGTGCCATTGTTTACCAGTCAAATCGCGAGTGGTGGACCAGTTACTATCACGCATCAAGATATTATTCGCTATTTTATGACCATTCCCGAAGCTTGCCAGCTAGTTCTTGAGGCAGCAACAATGGGTAATGGAGGAGAAATCTATATTTTCGATATGGGCAAACCAGTTAAGATTATTGATTTGGCTAGAAAGATGATCAAGTTAGCCGGATTTATTCCTGATGTAGATATTAAAATTCAAATTGTGGGTTTGAGACCTGGTGAAAAATTATTTGAAGAATTGCTCAATGACACTTCTAAAACCTTGCCTACTTATCACGAAAAAATAATGATAGCACAGGAATTGCAAGAGGAATTCGAAACCCTACATGAAGACATTGAGGAGCTTATAGGAATAGCTAATTTCTTCGACAATGATGATATCGTAGCGAAAATGAAAAAAATTGTTCCTGAGTTTAAAAGTATGAATTCGGTATTTACTGTATTAGACAAGTAATTTCAATTTCAAACAAAAAGTTCACAAAGGAAAGCCAATTTTCCTTTGTGAACTTTTTTGTTTTTAAAAGAAGATTATAAAGTCGGGTTAGATGAATCCAATTTAAAAAACTGGTTATTGGAGATGATTTCCTTGAGCGGAGCTAAATCTTTCAATCTTACTTTTTGTCCAAAAGAGGCAACGTGTTTGTCATGATGGGCATCCGAGCCCACAAAATTATACATTCCTTTTTGGAGCAATTTCTCTGCAACCTTGACAATTCCTTCGCCATAATAACCCACTACTGCAGCTAAATTCAGTTGAAATAAGCAACCAGCTTTTTTCAATTTCTGGTATTCATCAAACTTGGAGTGGTAAAATAAATAACGTTCTGGGTGTGCCAACACAGGGATATAGCCCGCCACCTGCAATTCGAATAGAATTTCATACAACTGAATGGGCGGATTGATGTATGACATTTCGACCAACACATAATTATCCTTGAGAGTCAATAACTTTTCAGACTTGAAGAGTTCTACAAAATAATCGTCCATCATGTATTCTGCAGCAGCACGAAAGGGAACTTTGATTTGATGTTTTTCTAGTTGCTTGACTGTTGCCTCCTCCACCATCTTTATACCCTTACTAGTATTTTCCCAAACGTGGTGTATGATGTGGGGCGTGGTGATAAATTGAGAAATGCCAATAGCTTGAAGCGATTGAGTAAGTCGCAGGCTGTCCTCAAAATTCCTAGCACCATCATCGATGCCTGGTAAAAGATGCGAATGAATATCGATATGATTATCGGGAATCAAATCTTGGAGAGCGGTTTTGGTTTTAAATATCGATAGCATGTTGCGAAGGTAAACAATTTGTTGTTTTGTCTCCAATTTTATTCTGAAAGCCAGATCCCAAACCGATTCAAATTATATTTTTGAATTACGAATCGATAATACTATATTTGCTATTCACAATGTCTCCAATAGGTATTCAATGATACCTAATTATCTTTGCATAGGAAGGAACTCAAAAAGTGAACCTAGAATCTACAAATGAACAATACAGAAAATATAAATCAGGATTGGTTGTTTGAAATAACTCCCAAAAACAAATTCTTCTCCCTCAATCTCAAGGAGATTTGGCAGTACCGGGATTTGCTGATGCTTTTTGTAAAGCGTGACGTAGTTACAGTTTACAAACAAACAATTCTCGGACCGTTGTGGTATTTGATTCAACCTTTGTTTACCTCTATTATCTTTACCATTATTTTCAATTCTGTTGCGGGAATAAGTACAGGAAGCGTACCACCATTCTTGTTTAATTTGGCTGGAATCACGATATGGAACTACTTTACCTCCTGCCTTAATGACACCTCAGATACCTTCAAGAAAAACGCGGCTATCTTTGGTAAAGTCTATTTCCCTCGAATCATTATGCCGCTTTCGGTGGTGATTTCTAACTTGCTGAAATTTGGAATCCAATTCATCATATTTGTGGTCTTTTATATTTTTTACTATTTTAAGGGAGCTGAGATTTCAATCCATAGTTCTACCTTATTTTTTCCTTTATTGGTAGCTTTGATGGGAATTTTGGGTTTGGGCTTGGGAATGATTATTTCCTCCTTGGTAACTAAATATAGAGATTTCACCTACCTCATAGGTTTTGGGGTACAGTTACTAATGTATTTGTCAGCGGTCATGTATCCTATGGCATTAATTAAGAGTAAATTACCTGCTTACGGCTGGCTTGTTGCTTATAATCCTTTGGCTTACGTCATAGAAACCACTAGATATATGCTGCTAGGAATAGGCCATATTTCTGTTTTGGGGTTGCTATATACTGCTAGTGTAACTGTTGTCGTATTTTTTGCAGGCTTGCTGATTTTTAACAAAACCGAAAAGAGTTTTATTGATACAGTGTAGCTGAATGAGAAGTGAATAGTGAATAGTGAGGAGTGAAATAGTGAGAAGTTAGGTTTTATTTACTTTTCTAAAAAATAAATGAATATATGGATCATAAAGATTTAGAGGCTTGGAAAAAGAGTATGGATTTGGTAGTTAATGTATATCAGATAACGCAGTTGTTTCCAGATACTGAAAAATATGGTTTAACGAGTCAGATGAGAAGAGCTGCTGTTTCAATTCCGTCTAATATAGCAGAAGGAGCTGCACGAAAAGGAAATAAAGAATTAATTCAATTTTTGCATATTGCAATAGGGTCACTTTCGGAATTAGAGACTCAATATTTAATAGCGTTAAGACTAGAATTTATTAAAAATGTAGAGGCTTTTGAAATGCAAATGATTGAAGTTAAAAAACTTTTAATTGGATTTAGAAATTATTTAAATAAATGAAATAGTGAAAAGTGAATAGTAAGAAGTGAGAAGTAAATAGTAAGGTTCTATTCACTAAAATCCACTCACGATTCACGATTCACGACTCTCTAAAAATGAAAGACATCATCCTCAAAGCCGAAAACATCTCTAAGCAATACCGCCTCGGACAGGTAGGCACTGGTACGCTCAGTCACGACCTGAATCGCTGGTGGCATCAAGTGCGTGGCAAGGAAAACCCTTATCTCAAAATTGGCGATACCAACGACCGCAGCACCAAAGGCGAAAGCGACTACGTTTGGGCACTGCAAGACATTAATTTTGAAGTGGAACGTGGCGAAGTCTTGGGCATCATTGGCAAAAACGGGGCGGGAAAATCAACGCTTTTAAAAATATTATCTAAGGTTACGGCTCCCACAACGGGCAGCATAAAATCTCGCGGACGCATTGCTTCCTTGCTCGAAGTAGGCACCGGATTTAATGGTGAAATGACGGGACGCGAAAACATCTTTTTGAACGGAGCCATTCTGGGAATGACCAAAAAAGAAATTGCCTCCAAGATTGACGAAATTATAGATTTCTCGGGTTGTGAGCGCTACATAGACACACCTGTAAAACGCTACAGCAGCGGAATGACGGTGCGACTGGCTTTTGCTGTGGCG
>NZ_JAQTPQ010000275.1 GCF_028712645.1 Flavobacterium sp.
AGTGAACTTTTTGTTCACGAAAAAGGGTCTTTCACTGGTGCAACTTCAACAAGTGAAGGTTATTTTGAAGTTGCCGATGGCGGTACCATTTTCCTTGATGAAGTGGGCGAATTGCCATTGACAACACAAGTTCGATTACTGCGAATTCTAGAAAACGGTGAATTTATGAAAGTAGGTTCATCACAAGTGCAAAAAACAAATGTTCGAATTGTGGCTGCCACCAATGTCAACTTGTTTGACGCTATCGAAAAAGGGAAGTTTAGAGAAGATTTGTACTATCGATTAAGTACAGTGGACATTACTTTACCTCCTTTGCGAGATAGAAAAGATGATATTCATTTATTGTTCAGAAAATTTGCTGCTGATTTTGCTCAAAAATATAAAATGCCTTCAATTAGATTAGACGAGAATGCCGTTGAGTTATTACAAAAATTTCGTTGGAGCGGAAACATTAGACAGTTACGAAATGTAGCTGAACAAATTTCGGTTTTAGAGACCAATCGCGAAATTTCGGCAATTACTTTGCAATCGTATTTGCCTTCGGAAGCTAGTAATCTGCCATCGGTAATAAAAGGAGAAAAAAGCAAAAATGATTTTAGTACTGAAAGAGAAATTCTGTACAAAGTGCTTTTTGATATGAAAAGTGATTTGAATGATTTGAAGAAACTAACTTTAGAATTAATGCAAAACGGCGTAACCAAAGTTCAAGAAACAAATTCAAATCTAATCAAAAAAATATACGGTTCTAATGAAGAAGATAGCGAAATAGATTATGAAGAAGAACCTAGAACTGCCGTTGTATCTATTCAAAATGAAGAGGAAAATAATTATCAACTGAGTGAAGATAATTATCAATTTGCAGAAACAATAGAAGAGGAAAAAGAAATTCTGAAATTAGAACAGCGTGAGATTGAAATGATAAAAAAATCATTAGAAAAAAATAAAGGAAAACGAAAAATTGCTGCTGATGAATTGGGAATTTCCGAAAGAACATTGTATCGAAAAATAAAACAATTTGATTTGTAATTTTTTTCAAGACAGATTTCACAAATTTTCACAAATTAGTTTCTTTAAAATAATATCTTTGACCAAACGCTTGCAACAGACGCAGCACTTTTTTTAAATAAAATGAAGCACCTTAAATACATCATTGTTATTGCAATCCTTTTCACATTCAGCGGATGTTCAGTTTACAACTTTACTGGAACAGGAAAAATAGATGCAAAAACCTTTCAAGTAAACTTTTTTCAAAATAATGCTCAATTAGTCGAGCCCGGAATTGACAGAACATTTACATTAGAATTACAAGATATTATCCAGAATCAAACCAATTTGAATTTGGTGAAAACAGGAGCCGATTTGACTTACGAAGGAGAAATAACAGATTACAGAATAAGCCCAATGACTGCAACGGCAGATCAGCAAGCCTCTCAAAATAGATTAACAATACGAGTAAATGTAAGGTTTACCAATAAAAATAAAGAAGCTGATGATTTCGAAAAAACATTTGATTTTTATTACGATTATGACGCTCGACAACAACTTACAGGAGAAACAAAGAATTTGGCAATAAAAGATATTTTCGAAAGAATTACTCAAGATATTTTTAATGAATCATTAGCAAAATGGTAAAATAATATATGACTGTCCGTTATGCAAACCAAAAAGATTATCATACTTTTTAAACCATTAAGAAATTAAGAAAATTAAGTTTTAGCCTTAATGAACCTTAATTTCTTAATGGTTTTAAGAGAAAAACAACTTTATTTTTTTATAAACTAACAAAATTTCGGATTGGTATTAGTAACGGATAGTCAAAAAATAATATACGGTTTTTAAATTCGATTTAAAAATCGTATATCAAATATCAAATACCATAAATTATAAAAATGAACGTAACCGATTATACTTATTTGATTAACAAACCAGATGCTATCAACGAAAAGCAGACAGATGCATTGGGAAAAGTATTGGATGAATTTCCGTTTTTTCAAAGTGCCCGAGCTTTACGATTGAAAGGACTTTACAATCAAAATAGTTTCAAGTATAATTACGCTTTAAAAGTCACTGCGGCACATACTACAGATAGAACCGTTTTATTCGATTTCATAACCTCAGATACTTTTGTCGCTATCCAAAAAGGGTTATACGACAAAAAAGTACTTGAACTTCTTGATATTAATGTAATTGATCTTGAAATCATCAAGCCTGAAATAAAAGTAGAGCCAAAAATAAATACTTTAGAGCAATCTATTCTTACTACTATAAAAGGTTCAAACCAAAAAGAGGTTGACGAAACGACAAAAATTGCTGTAGACAAATTAGAAATTGGAAAACCATTGGATTTTTCTACAAACGAAAAACATTCTTTTCAAGAGTGGTTACAACTCTCCAGAATTCAGCCAATCGAAAGAGAAAAAGAAGTTTTAGATATTTCGAAAACGCCTATATTGGTAGACGAAAAAAAGAAAAAAGCGGAATTAATAGACAAGTTCATAGAAGCTAGTCCGAAGATTTCTCCAATAAAACAAGGAGTTGCATCTCCAGCCTATTTTGAACCAAACAAGCAAGATAATTCGTTATTGATGACCGAAACTTTGGCAAGAGTCTATTTGGAACAAAAAAAATATCAAAAAGCGATACAAGCTTATGAAATATTAATTTTGAAATATCCAGAAAAAAGTAGTTTCTTTGCAGACCGTATTTCGGATATAAAGATTTTACAACAAAATAATAATTAAGCAATGAGTACATTTTCAATTTTTTTAGTTTTAATAACAATAGTTTGTTTCCTACTAGTTGTAGTAATAATGGTTCAAAATCCTAAAGGTGGCGGATTATCATCATCATTTGGAGGATCAACTCAAATGGGTGGAGTTCAAAAAACATCTGACTTTCTTGATAAAAGTACTTGGACGTTAGCAGCGATTTTAATCGGATTAATTATGCTTTCAAGTTTAAGTTTTGGAGGTGCGTTAAGCGATACAGGTTCAAAAATTATAGATAATACAGAAACTAAAGCACCAAGCACTTCAACTCCAGCAGCTCCTGTTCAAACTGTCCCAACAGGAACTACTCCAGCAAAATAATTTTTTTCAAAAATATTTAAAAGCGTTAGCATTATGTTAACGCTTTTTTTGTGTATAAACGTCAAATTTTAACTACTTTTGCACGGTTAATTTATCATCAAAATAAAATAAAAACAAACAATATGGCTTTAACTATTAAACCGCTTTCAGACCGTGTTCTTATTGAACCGGTAGCTGCAGAAACTCAAACCGCATCAGGAATTTTTATTCCAGATAACGCAAAAGAAAAACCACAAAAAGGAACTGTTGTTGCTGTTGGAAAAGGCACTAAAGATTACGATATGACAGTAAAAGTTGGCGACACCGTCCTTTATGGAAAATATGCAGGAACAGAATTAAAACTAGAAGGAAAAGATTATTTGATAATGCGCGAGGATGACATCCTTGCAATAATCTAAATTACAACAAAAGTACGGACAAGTTGCGACTTGTCCCTTCATTAAAAAAATTTAAAAAAAAAATAAAAAATGGCAAAAGATATAAAATTTGATATTGAAGCACGTGACGGATTAAAACGTGGTGTTGACGCATTAGCAAATGCAGTAAAAGTTACACTTGGACCTAAAGGTCGTAACGTAATTATTGGAAAATCTTTTGGAGGACCAACAGTTACTAAAGATGGAGTTACTGTTGCAAAAGAAATAGAATTGAAAGATCCATTAGAAAATATGGGGGCTCAAATGGTAAAAGAAGTAGCTTCTAAAACCAATGATTTAGCTGGTGACGGAACTACAACCGCAACAGTTTTAGCACAAGCTATCGTGAAAGAAGGCTTGAAAAACGTTGCTGCTGGTGCGAATCCAATGGATTTAAAAAGAGGAATCGACAAAGCTGTTGAAGCTATTGTTGCTGATTTGTCCAAACAAGCCAAAGTAGTAGGAAGCGATTCTGAAAAAATAAAACAAATTGCTTCTATTTCAGCTAACAACGATGAAGTGATTGGCGAATTGATTGCAAATGCTTTCGCAAAAGTGGGAAAAGAAGGTGTAATCACTGTTGAAGAAGCCAAAGGAACAGATACTTATGTAGATGTTGTAGAAGGAATGCAGTTTGACAGAGGGTATCTTTCTCCTTATTTTGTCACCAATCCAGAAAAAATGGAAGCAGAATTAGAAAGTCCTTACATCCTTTTGTATGACAAAAAAGTTTCTTCATTAAAAGAATTATTACCAGTTTTAGAGCCAGTAGCACAATCAGGAAAACCATTATTGATTATTGCTGAAGATGTTGATGGTGAAGCATTATCAACTTTAGTTGTAAATAAATTACGTGGTGCTTTGAAAATTGCAGCTGTAAAAGCTCCAGGTTTTGGTGACAGAAGGAAAGCAATGCTAGAAGACATCGCAATCTTAACTGGAGGAATCGTAATCTCAGAAGA
>NZ_JAQTPQ010000276.1 GCF_028712645.1 Flavobacterium sp.
AGTTTTAGACGATGGTTTTTTGACTGATAGTTTGGGACGAAAAATTGATTTCAAGAACACCATAATTATTATGACATCGTACGTTGGTGCCAGACAATTGAAAGCTTTTGGACAAGGTGTTGGTTTTGGAACTGCTGCAAAAATTGCACAAGCAGATGACAATTCGAAAAGCATTATCGAAAGTGCTTTGAAAAAGACTTTTGCACCAGAATTCTTAAACAGAATTGATGATGTAATCGTGTTTAACACACTAGAAAAACACGATATTGACCTGATTATAGAAATTGAATTAAAAAAATTATACGACAGAATCAAACAATTAGGGTATCAATTAGTGCTTTCTGATAAAGCAAAAGCATTCATTGCAGAGAAAGGTTTTGATAGACAATTTGGAGCAAGACCACTAAAAAGAGCCATTCAAAAATATGTCGAAGATACACTTGCCGAAGAAATTATCACTTCGAAAATTGCTTCAGGCGATGAAATATTTATGGATTTAGATGATACATCGCAAGAACTAATTGTAAATGTAAACAAAGCAGAAAAACCTACTAATTAGTAGGTTTTTTTATCCTAAATTATTAAATTAATTAACCTTAATTTAATATTCATAATTCTAGATTTCAATATATATTTACACCCAAATTTAAAGTTTTTATAAATTCATTTATGACACAAAATAAAATCATACTGGGTAGTGAGGAATGGTGTTCTCTTCCTGAATTGGGAATTCCTATTATTAAAGCTCGTGTCGATTCTGGTGCAAAAACTTCGGCTTTGCACGCCAAAAATATAGCTCCATTCATAAAAGAAGGACAAAATTGGGTCAAATTTGACATCAATCCAATACAAAATAATGTCAAGACAATCATCTCTTGCGAAGCTCTATTAGTTGATAAAAGAGTGGTCAAAAGTTCAAGTGGTTTCAAGGAGCAACGTTTTGTGATTCAGACAAATTTAGAAATTGGAAATTCGAATTGGCTCATCGAAATGACATTGACCAATCGAGATTCAATGGGTTTTAGAATGTTATTGGGTCGTGAAGCGATGAGCGGAAGAGTTTTGGTAGATCCAGAACAACAATATCTATTAGGCCAACCTACAAGCGATAATTTGAAAGAAGTCTATAAAAATTCTGAAAAAGCTAGTTCAGGTTTACGAATTGGACTTTTAGCAAGCAACCCGGAATTGTACAGCAACAAGAGAATTATGGAAGCTGGCGAAATGCGAGGTCACGAAATGCACTTCTTGAACATTAAGGAATGTTATATGAAACTCGATGCCAAAACACCAGAAATTCATTATCGTGGCGGAATAATTTTGAATAAATTTGATGCTATTATTCCTAGAATCCGTCCTAGTATTACTTTTTATGGTTGCGCTCTAACTAGACAATTTGAAGCTTTGAACGTTTTTTGTTTAAATTCTTCCACCGCTATTACACAATCTCGAGATAAATTATTTTCCTTGCAATTGCTTTTGCAAAGTGGAATTGATATTCCAACAACTGGTTTTGCTAACTCGCCTTTAGACACCAATGATTTGATTAAAATGGTTGGCGGACCACCATTAATTGTAAAATTATTGGAAGGAACTCAAGGAAAAGGAGTGGTTTTGGCCGAAACCAAAAAAGCTGCCGAAAGTGTCATCAATGCTTTCAAAAGTTTGAATGCCAATATTTTAGTACAAGAATTCATAAAAGAAGCCAACGGAAAAGATTTACGTTTATTCGTGGTTGATGGAAAAGTTGTGGCTGCCATTCAACGTGAAGCAATGGCGGGAGAATTTCGAGCTAATATCCATTTAGGAGGAACCGCATCAGTAATAAAACCAACATCCGAAGAGAAAAAAATTGCCATTCGTGCCACAAAAGCAATGGATTTGAAAGTAGCTGGAGTTGATATTATT
This sequence comes from Flavobacterium sp., assembly GCF_028712645.1. Taxonomy (GTDB): domain Bacteria; phylum Bacteroidota; class Bacteroidia; order Flavobacteriales; family Flavobacteriaceae; genus Flavobacterium. Next base: position 1,909 of record NZ_JAQTPQ010000276.1, read on the forward strand.
CGTTCCTCAAAAGGGCCTTTATTGCTTGAAGTAAATTCATCTCCAGGACTTGAAGGTATCGAAGGTGCTACAAACAAAGACATTGCAGGCGAAATGATTATCGCAATCGAAAAGAATTTTAAATTGAAATAACTTCGTAAACATAGGAGTCATATAAGTTTAGCTCCATTTTTAAATCTTTTACTGATTAATTAGGGATAAACTCTATGACTTATTATGTTTCATTACATTTTAAAACTCCTCAATCGCAACGAATTCATTATCACGGAAACCGAACTAAAGCTCATCGCAGCCGCCGCAATCATTGGTGACAATAATATTCCGAATACCGGATATAAAACACCTGCAGCAACCGAAATCCCAAATGCATTGTAAATAAAGGCAAAAAACAAATTTTGTTTGATGTTTCGCATTACAGCGTGACTCATTTTTTTTGCTTTTACGATACCTTGTAAATCACCTTTTACCAAAGTTATTTTGGCACTTTCAATTGCAACAGCTGTTCCTGTTCCCATTGCAATTCCAATGTTGGCTTGCGCCAAAGCCGGAGCATCATTAATTCCATCACCTGCCATTGCTACAAATTTCCCCTCAGCTTGCAAACGTTTGATTTCTTTGAGTTTATCTTGAGGCAAACAATTGGCAATAAAACCCGACAAATGCAATTCATCAGCAACTGCTTTTGCTGTATTTTCATTATCACCCGTTAGCATAATCACTTCAACTCCTTGACTAATTAACTCTTTGATCGCTGCTGCACTGGTCGATTTAATCGCATCGGAAATAGACACAAAACCAAAGGTAGCTTTATCAATTGAAATATAAGAAACCGTTTTTCCCAGTTTTTGCTCGGCTATAATTTTATTTTCTAAATCATCCGGAATGCTTGCTCCTACTTGCTCCATTAGTTTTTTATTTCCCAAAGCCACTTTTTTTCCAGCCACATTTCCGATAACTCCTTTGCCAGTAATTGCTTCAAAATCTTTTGCTTCTACCAAAGAAACCTTTTTTGATTTAGCATAATTTACGACAGCTTCCGCCAAAGGATGTTCGCTATACTGATTCAAGGAAGCAATGTTTTGCAATAAATTGTCTTCTCCATTATTCGCAGCATATACTTTTTCAACAGAAGGTTTTCCTTCAGTAAGGGTTCCTGTTTTGTCGGTTATCAAGACATTAACTTTGTTCATATTTTCCAAAGCTTCGGCGTTTTTTATCAAAACTCCCGACTGTGCTCCCTTGCCTACCCCAACCATCACGGACATTGGCGTTGCCAATCCCAAAGCACACGGACAAGCAATAATTAAAACTGCTATCGAATTGATAAATCCGTAAACAACGGCTGGTTCTGGACCATAAATATCCCAAACCAAAAAAGTAATCATCGAAATTATAACTACAGTTGGTACAAAATATTTGGCAATACTATCCACTAATCTTTGAATTGGAGCTCTTGAACGACTGGCATCATTAACCATTTTTACAATTTGCGAAAGCAAGGTTTCCGAACCCACTTTTTCGGCAATCATTACAAAGGATTTGTTTCCGTTGATTGTTCCTGCAATTACGGAATCGTCAATAGTTTTATCAACAGGAATAGGTTCTCCCGAAATCATCGATTCGTCTATGGTGCTTTCTCCATCGGTAATTTTTCCGTCAACTGGGATTTTTTCTCCTGGTTTTACGCGTAATAAATCTCCTTTTTTGATATCGTGAATAGAAATTATTTTGTCTTTTCCGTCAACGACTAAAGTTGCTTGAGTTGGCGCTAGTTTTAATAGTTCTTTGATGGCAGCATTCGTTTGTCCGTGGGCTTTGGCTTCCATTAATTGTCCTAATAAGACCAAAGTCAATATGACTGCTGTGGCTTCAAAATAAAGTGCTACTACTCCGTGATGTTTGAATTCTTCTGGAAAATAATTAGGGAATAAAAGTCCAGCAATACTGAATAAAAAGGCAATTCCTGTTCCAATTCCAATTAATGTAAACATATTGAGATTCCAAGTAATGATGGATTTCCAAGCGCGTTCAAAAAACATCCAGCCAGCATAAAAAACCACTGGAAGAGTCAAGATAAATTGCACCCAATTCCATTTTTGTGTGTCTAATACTTGCAATAACGGATTGTTAGGCAACATTTCCATCATCGAAATAATAAATATAGGAACGGAAAACCCAATGGCAATTTTCATTTTTCGCCATAAATCATTGTAGGTTGTATTTTCCTCAATCGCTACGGGTTCCTTTGGAACCAAATCCATTCCGCAAATCGGACAAGAACCAGGTGCATCTTGAATAATTTCGGGATGCATCGGGCAAGTATAGGATGTTTTACTGACGTTCCAATCGGGAGCTTTGATTAAATCCAATCCGCAAACGGGACAATCTCCTGCTTTGTCATAGACTTTTTCGCCTTCGAAAAACATTGGGCACTAATATTTTCCCGAAGCGCTAATAGGCAAAACTACTTGATTCATCTCGCTTGGTATTGGTGTGCTGTAAAGAGAATTCTCAGATGTAGCATCGCTTTCGCTGATAATGTAATTTCCCGCAGTGTAT
>NZ_JAQTPQ010000037.1 GCF_028712645.1 Flavobacterium sp.
CGATTATTATCGAGAAATACAAAACCGAGTGGAATACGAAATTGGTTTGGGTTCAAACCTGCAAACTTCCTTTTATATCAACTCAAAACAAAAAGCAGGATTCGATGCTATTACAGGTGAAATTGTTATGGACGCCACCGAAATATCCTTTTCGAATGAATGGAAATACAAGTTTTCTGATCCCGTTGCAGACAGAATTGGATTTGCCGGTTATGCTGAATTTACAGTTGCAACAGACGAATTAGAAATAGAATTAAAAGCTATTTTAGACAAGAAAATCGGAAAAACAACACACGCTTTGAACTTGACTTTCGAGCCGGAATGGGAAACCACCACCACTGACGGAAAAGTAACCACTGCAACCGAGTTGAAATATGATATTAATTATGGTTTTGCTTATGAAATTAGCAAGAACTGGAATTTAGGAGCAGAAATCATCAACAGAAATGTATATATAAAAGACGATAATTTCACGCATTCAGCTTTATTTGCAGGACCAACCGTTGCTTTCAACACAGAGAAATTTTGGTTAAATTTGTCTCTTTCACCACAAATAGCCGGGCTAAATAATACTGATGAAATGTCTGGTTTAAATGTTGATGAATTCACAAAAATGGATGTGCGTCTTCTATTTTCTTATTCCTTTTAATCCTTTATAAAATGAAAAAAATAATCCTTCTGGCCTCCATTTTATTGTTGATTTCCTGCTCCTCACAATTGTATATTCCCATTGAATCAACTTCAACCGTTTCGCTTGAAGACTTGAAAACAGGAAGAGATATCTACGTAAAAAAATGTTCCAGCTGTCACCAATTGCATTTACCCAGCCAATATAATGAAAAAGTGTGGAGTTCAAATCTGAACGAAATGCAGGACAGAGCGAAAATTACTGATGAAGAAAAACAATTGATTTATCAGTATATTGTGAATGCACCAAAGAAATAAGCAATAAAAAATGGCTGTCATAATCTTATTTTTGACAGCCATTTTTGATTTATAAAACAATTATTTCAATCCAGCCAAACTTTGTTCTAATGTTGTAATTTTTGCTAGAGCATCGGCTTCTTTTTTGCGTTCGTTTTCGATGATTTCGGTTTGGTGTTAGATAATTCTTTAAGCAAAATTGTGCATTAAAAAGAGATGTCTTTTTAAAGAGAATTCCATTTTTTAAATTCCTCTCTTTGTTGTTCTTGACGCTGGTATTGGTAATCCCTATTCATCGAGGCATCGTGTGCCGCACTCATTTCTTTCAGTTGTCTTGCGTTACGTTCAGCCAAAGTTTCGGGTCTATTGGCACGTGCTTCCTCTGCACTTCTTGCGGCAGCAATTGCTTGGGCTTGGGCTTGGGCGTTCTCTTGTTCTATAGTGGCTCTTTCGGCAGCTCTTTTATTTATTTCATCCATAGATTGTCTGTATGCCGCTGCGTCTTGGCTGCTAATTGCGGCTATTTCATCTCCTGGGTAAAACCCATTATTATCTTTAACTCTCAAAGCTCCATAACTTATTAGAATTGCTATAATTTCCTCTGAATCTTTATGATATTCTCTTAATCTCCATCCGTAATACTCATTATTTTCGTACATTGAATTATATGCCTCGTGCAAAGGAGTTTTTCCGTTTTCATCTTTGGCATTAACATCAACACCGTGAGCCGCAAGTATCCTAACCATACTTTGAGAAGGCCATTTTCCATTTATCGAATTGTGCAATAATATTTTTTTGTTCTCTTTACTCACTTCTACTACATTGTCCATAAGATAGTCTAGAATGTCATATTTATACTCATTGATTGCCAGCATCAATGCATTATCTGTGTTCGCTCCTCTTGAAACTAATAATTTAACTACTTCTAAATTGTTCATTTGTATTGCTTCTTCAAGCATTGTTTTGCCATTTGTTTTATTCTCTATATCTGATTGATTTATATCTCTAATTAATTGCGTGGCTCTATTAGTGTCTAAATCTTTTATAGCTCCAATAACAAGTCCCGTATTTGAAGTAAGTCCCATATAATCAGCTGTTTCTTTGTGATTTCCATATCTTATTATATTCAAATAAGCATTATAATCGTAATGATTCATAAATCTAGCTGCAATTAACTTTACAATTTCGGGATTATTATGATTAATAGCTTTCATAAAAATATCAGTGTTATCAACAATATACCAAGTATTAAGATTACAATTAGCACCTTTTATGTCAATTTTTTCATCTAATATTTGATTTATTTCTGCAATGTCATTTTTATCTATTGCTCTATAAATTGCTTTGATTTTCTTTTTGAATATAGGATATTGAGTTTGATCCTCATCTTTTACCTGCACTTTCTTTAATGAATTATTGTAGATTTCTCTTTCAGAATCGGTTAGCTGCTGCTGAGCAAAAACAATATTGGATAGTAAAACTATCAAAAACAAGATTGATTTTTTATGTATCATCTCAAATCGGTTTAAATTAATTTCAAATGTACTTTAATTTGTGATGCGTATAAATACGAAAAAATACGTATTCTTTGTAATAATTGCATAGTAAAATTTAACAATTTTTTGAAAGTTGCCATATCCTAATTTAGACTATCGCAACCCCGCCAAACTCTGCTCGATAGTAGCAATTTTTGCCAAAGCATCAGCTTCTTTTTGTCTTTCGTTTGCCAAAACTTTTTCTGGCGCACCGTTTACAAATTTCTCGTTAGATAATTTGTTTTGCACTGATTTCAAGAAACCTTGGGTGTAAATCAACTCTGTAGTTAGTTTTTCAATTTCAGCTTCAACATCAATATTTCCTGTAATTGGGATAAAATATTCATTCGATTTCACACGGAAAGACAAAGCGCCATCCACTTTATCCAAAACATACTCTAAGGAAGTGATGTTTCCTAATTTGGTAACAACCGAATCAAAATAAGTCGAAGCATTATCGTTATTAATCGCTTTCAATTCTATAGCATCTTTGAAAGGAATATTCTTGTCTTTACGAATGGTTCTAATTCCAGAAATCACTTCAATCGTGTTTTCGAAATCGGTAATTAATTGCGTGTTGAACGGCATTATTTCTGGCCAAGACGAAACAATTAAAGCTTCTTCTGGAGTTCTTTCTGCCAATAATTGCCAAATTTCCTCGGTCAAGAATGGCATAAACGGATGCAACAATTTCATATTGTTTTCGAGCATTTCTATGGCTTTCGCCAAAGTCACGCTGTCAATAGGTTGTTGGTACGCTGGTTTTATCATTTCCAAGAACCAAGAACAGAAATCATCCCAAACCAATTTGTAAATTCCCATCAACGCATCGGAAATCCTGTATTTTTCGAAATTGTCTTCGATTTCCAAAAGCGTTTGTTGCAATTTGGCTTCATACCATTCAATCGCCACTTTTGAAGATTCAGGTTGTGGAATAGAATCCGAAACTTCCCATCCTTTTATCAATTTGAAGGCATTCCAAATTTTGTTAGTAAAGCCTTTTCCTTGATTGCACAACTCTTCGTCGAACATAATATCGTTTCCAGCAGAAGCGCTCAAAAGTAATCCTACACGAACTCCATCAGCACCAAATTTCTCAATTAATTCTAATGGTTCTGGAGAATTCCCTAAGGATTTTGACATTTTACGTCTTTGTTTATCGCGAACCAAACCAGTCAAATACACATTCGAAAATGGTTTTTTACCTGTATATTCATAACCCGCAATAATCATTCGCGCCACCCAGAAAAACAAAATATCTGGACCTGTTACTAAATCATTGGTTGGATAATAGTATTTAAAATCTTTATTTTCAGGATCTATAATTCCTCCAAAAACGGACATTGGCCACAGCCAAGAAGAAAACCAAGTATCTAGTGCATCGGCATCTTGTTTTAAGTCGTTTATGGTTAATTGTTTATTGTTTGTTGTTTGTTGTGCTAATTTTAAAGCCTCTTCAATATTTTCAGCTACGACAAAATCCTCTTTTCCGTCGCCGTAGAAATAGGCTGGAATTTGTTGTCCCCACCACAATTGACGAGAAATATTCCAATCGCGAATATTGTTCAACCAATGCGCATACGTATTATTAAAACGAGCTGGATGCAATTTTACATCACCATCAACCAAAACAGATTTAATCGCTGGTTTTACCAAATCTTCCATTTTCAAAAACCATTGGTCTGATAAACGAGGTTCGATTACAGCTTTAGTTCTTTCCGAAGTTCCTACTTTATTTAAGTGAATTTCGGTTTTGGACAAAGAACCATTTTCTTCTAATTCTTTGGCAATTTCATCACGAACCACAAAACGGTCTTTTCCTTGGTAATGCAAACCAAAACTATTCAAAGTAGCATCTTCATTGAAAATATCAATAATTTCTAGATTGTGCTTTTCTCCCAAAGTTTTATCATTTGTATCGTGCGCAGGAGTTACTTTCAAACACCCTGTTCCAAATTCGATATCAACATATTCATCTTCGATAATTGGAATAATTCTTCCACAAATTGGCACAATGGCTTTCTTACCTTTCAAATGAGAAAAACGCTCATCATTTGGGTTGATACAAATAGCAGTGTCTCCAAAAATAGTTTCCGGACGTGTTGTAGCCACTGTTAAAAATTCATCTTTTTCAGGACTGTTGCTAGCTCCCTCTCCTTCGGAGAGGGCTGGGGAGAGGATTTCATATTCTATAAAATACAATTTCCCTTGTTGTTCTTCGTAAATAACTTCTTCGTCAGACAAAGTAGTTTTCGCTTCTGGATCCCAGTTTACCATTCGGTAGCCACGATAAATCATTCCTTTGTTGTATAAATCCACGAAAGATTTGATTACCGAAGCTGACATATCCGGATCCATAGTGAATTTAGTTCTGTCCCAATCGCATGAACAACCCAATTGTTTCAATTGTTCTAAGATGGTTCCACCGTATTTGTCCGTCCAATCGTAAGCGTGTTTCAAAAACTCTTCACGACTCAAATCGGATTTATTAATTCCTTCGGATTTTAATTTGGCCACCACTTTGGCTTCAGTTGCAATTGATGCGTGATCTGTTCCCGGAACCCAACAAGCGTTGAAGCCTTTCAAACGTGCACGACGAATCAAAACATCCTGAATGGTATTGTTCAACATATGTCCCATGTGCAAAACTCCAGTAACATTTGGCGGAGGAATTACGATGGTATAAGGAGTTCTTTGGTCTGGTTCTGAATGAAAATAATTATTTTTCATCCAGTAATCATACCACTTATTTTCAATGGTTTTGGCGTCGAATTGTGCAGGAATTGTCATAAAAAGCAACTGTTAGAACCAAAATTTAGCTTTGGTCTGGTTTTTGTAATTCAAATTGAGGACAAAAGTAAATAATTAAGTACAGTATAAAAAGAGAAATAAAAAATTGTCCAGTTAATTAAAAAAACTATATTTACTTATAAACAAGTTAAAAAATAGGAAGATGAAAAATATAGCCACACTTATAGCAATAATTTTAATTTCAAGTATGGGCTTTGCTCAATCTGGTGCAAAGATAGAATTCAAGGCAAATAATAATACGGTAGATTATGGAACAATTTCCAAAAAAAGTGATAATGGAGTTCGCTCATTTGAATTTACAAATACTGGTGACGCACCTTTGATTATTTCAAATGTACTTTCAACTTGCGGATGTACTGTTCCTACTAAACCAACCGAGCCAATAATGCCCGGAAAAAAAGGGAAAATTGATATTAAATACAGTATGATTCCAGGCCCTATCAGAAAAACAATTACTGTTGAATCTAATGCAGTGAACTATGAAGATGGAAGAGTTGCTTTAAAAATAAAAGGCGAGGTAATTCCTGATTAATAAAAAAACTTTTTACTACAAACGCTTCTTGAATTATCTCGAGAAGCGTTTTTTTATAACACATTCAGCAATTGAAATTTAAATTTTAGAAGTTGGCTTTCTCTTTCTACCTCAAAAGTTATCCATTTTTCTTCTTCTGATTTTAACATTGCATTGATTTTATCCAAAGAAAATTTATAAGCAGGTACATTATTAATAGTAACAATGACATCTCCTTTTTGTAGTCCGCTTATTGCTGCTGGAGAATTTTTTCGAACATTTGATATTATGTAAATTGGTTTTAATGCAAATTTATATTTAAAATTATTAGCTGCGTTATTTCCTCTAGTATCAACTGCATCTCCAATTACTATTGGAACTGTTTCGAGATGAACTGTTTCCTGAACCCATTGCAAACCATTGTGCTGAATTTCGACACCACTTTTATTATAGCTAAATGGCGAATAGAAATTGCCATTTTTCCTCAAAAACAGTTTTTCATTCGAATAATCAAAAACTACTATAAACCTTTTCAAAATTTCAGCTCCCACTGAGCCCGAACGCCCCTGAACCATTTTTACATTTTTTATCGAAGTTGAATCAGGAAAGGCAATAATAAGTTTATGAAATTCAAATTTAGATAGCTTAAATGCAGAAATTTGCGCTCTTTTACCTTCAATATCGCCGCTAAAACCTTTCCCTAGATAATCTTCAAAATTTTTGTTGGGCACTTTTATTAATTTTGAAGCATTTTCAAAGAGCCAAATAGCGTCACTATTTCCAATATCAATCAATAGTTTTACTGGAATCTCGTTAGAGTTCATCACGACACTACTTACTATGTATGGTTTTGATTTTTCAATAGAAATATCAATTTTTTCAAATTTTTTTTCAATTCTATTCCTGTTATTTTTATTATCCCTATAAACAATAATCCTTTTCTTTTCGTAATTGATTTCGATTAGATTATTTTTTAAAAAATTGTATCCAATGATACCGTTTACAGGAATCCCAATATGTGATGATAAATTAAACCTTTGGTCTAAAACAACATATAATAAGTGATTTATTGACTTTCCACCTTTAATTTCCAAAATGTTATTAGTTGACTTCAATCCTTCTACAGATTCTTCTTCGCCTAAACCTCTCAAAGTGACTTTTTCGACATTAAAAAAACTAACTTCTTTTTTATCTTCTAAACTAAAAAGAATTGTTCCTTCGACACCAGAATCTAGCAAGAAATTTAATTCTATTCCATTAACTTTTATAGGAATAAATAATAGATTATTGATAAACTTAAAAGGAATCACAACTTTATCAACCCCTTTTTCAAGTAAAAACCCTTCTTGTCCCAAAACAGGAAAGGTCGAAATGAAAATGAAAAATAAAAGAATTATTTTTTTCATCGGAAAAGGTTTTTATAAAGTTACTGAAAATATTAAATAACATCACATTAATATTAACAAATTAAGACAATTGAAGCAATTTTTTTCGAAATAAAAATTGCAAATTTGCACCAAATTTCAAAAATTATGCCCAGTATTTCAATTAGAGGTCGAAAAATGCCCGAGTCACCAATTCGAAAATTAGCTCCTTTTGCCGATATGGCAAAATTAAAAGGTCATAAAGTGTATCATTTAAATATAGGACAACCCGATATAAAAAGTCCTAAAATTGCTATTGAAGCAATAAAAAAAATTAATTTAGACATTATTGAGTATGGTCCATCGGCTGGTTATGAAAATTACAGAAGAAAACTTGCTCAGTTTTATACTAAACAAGATGTAAGAGTAGGTTTTGAAGATATAATGATAACCACAGGTGGTTCTGAGGCACTACTATTTGCCCTTGGCAGCATTATGGATCCACAAGATGAAGTAATTATTCCAGAACCTTTTTATGCCAATTATAGTGCTTTTTCAGCAGAATCAAGTGCGACAGTAGTTCCAGTGATTTCAAATATTGAAAGTGGATTTACTCTACCAACAATTGAAGAATTTGAAAAAGCTATTACGCCAAAAACTAAAGCTATTTTAATCTGTAATCCGAATAACCCAACAGGTTATTTGTATTCGGAATCTGAAATTAATCAATTAGGCGAATTAGTAAAAAAACACGATTTATTTTTGATTGCAGACGAAGTGTATCGTGAATTTATCTATGATGAAAGAGACAAACATTATTCAGTAATGAACCTGAAAGGAATCGAACAAAATGTCATTATGATTGATTCGGTTTCTAAAAGATATAGTATGTGTGGCGCACGTATTGGCTGTATGGTAACTAAAAACAAAGAGGTTATCGCCGCTGCAATGAAATTTGCACAAGCTCGTTTATGTCCACCAACTATTGAACAAATCGCTTGCGAAGCTGCGATAGACACACCTCAAAGTTATTTTGATGAAGTGATTTCAGAATATAAGGAACGAAGAGACACCTTAATTACCGAATTAAATAAAATTGAAGGTGTCGTTGTAACCACTCCAAAAGCTGCTTTTTATTGCATCGCCCAATTACCAGTTGACAATACCGATGATTTTGCACAATGGCTTTTGGAAAGCTATGACTTGAATGGGGAAACCGTGATGGTAGCTCCTGCTGGTGGATTTTATTCGACCCCAAATGTTGGTTTAAACCAAGTGCGTATCGCTTATGTGTTAAAAAAAGAGGATTTAATTAGTGCAGTACAAATACTAAAATCAGCAATTATAACTTATAACTCTAAATAAAAAAACGTATTACAAGGAGTTCAGACCATATAATCACAAATCAATTAATTGTTAGATGCCATTGAATTTCTTTGGCATTTATTAATTATCTTTACCCCTTAAATTGATACACCCACTATAACAGTAATTTTTAATGATAAATAACGAAGAATTTCACGACGAAATAGGAAACAATCATATTAGTTTATCTGCTACAAACCCAGTGAGAGATGATGCTTTTGATATTTCTGACGATGAAAAAATTGAAAAAATAAAAAAAGATGTCGAAAACATTCTGCTTACTCTTGGAATGGATTTAACTGATGACAGCTTAAAAGGAACTCCCAATCGAGTAGCAAAAATGTTTGTGAAAGAAATTTTTGGAGGTCTTAATCCTGCCAGAAAACCAAATGCTTCCACCTTTGAAAATGGCTACAAATATGGTGAAATGTTAGTCGAAAAAAATATCACTCTATATTCCACCTGCGAACATCATTTGCTTCCCATAATTGGCAGAGCTCATGTTGCTTATATCTCAAAAGGAAGGGTAATTGGTTTGTCAAAAATAAATAGAATTGTCGAATATTACTCCAAAAGACCTCAAGTTCAAGAACGTCTAACGATGCAAATTGTACAAGAACTTCAAATTGCACTTGGAACTGACGATGTGGCTTGCATCATCGATGCGAAACATCTTTGTGTCAACTCTAGAGGAATAAACGATATAGAAAGCAGCACCGTAACATCAGAATTTGGTGGGAAATTCAAAAACGAACAAACTAGAAGGGAACTTTTAGACTATATTAAATTGGAAACAAAATTCTAATTTTGGTTAACTGGTTATTTGTTTAACCAGTTAAACATTATACAATAACCGAAATAACACTTTAAACGATTAATCAATTAACCGATTATACAATAAACCATAATGCTTTTATATAAAACCCAAACCATAAAAATATACAATTCTCTTTCGGGAGAAAAAGAAATCTTCACCCCAATTCACGAGGGAAATGTAGGAATGTATGTTTGTGGACCAACGGTTTATAGCAATGTACATCTTGGAAACGTGAGAACTTTTATGTCTTTTGACGTAATCTTCCGATATTTTTTGCATTTGGGTTACAAAACTCGTTATGTAAGAAACATTACTGATGTTGGTCATATTGTAGATGATGTGGATGATGGTGAAGATAAAATTGCAAAAAAAGCACGAATAGAACAGCTTGAGCCAATGGAAGTTGTTCAACAATACACCGTTGATTTTCACGATATTTTAAATTTATTTAATTTTTTGCCGCCAAGTATTGAGCCAACGGCAACAGGACACATTATTGAACAAATCGAAATCGTCAAGAAAATTATTGACAAAGGATTGGCTTATGAAGTCAATGGCTCTGTTTATTTTGATGTAGTGAAATACAACAAAACTAATAACTACGGTATTTTAAGTGGTCGAAATATTGACGAAATGTTGTCCAACACAAGAGATTTAGATGGTCAAGGCGACAAAAAAAATGCACAAGATTTTGCGCTTTGGAAAAAAGCCGAACCACAACATATTATGCGTTGGCCTTCGCCTTGGAGCGATGGTTTTCCAGGATGGCATTTAGAATGTACCGCAATGAGTACCAAATATTTGGGAAATCATTTCGACATTCACGGTGGCGGAATGGACTTGAAATTTCCCCATCACGAATGTGAAATTGCGCAGAACCAAGCTTGCACAGGTCACACTCCAGTAAATTATTGGATGCACGCCAATATGCTGACTTTGAATGGCAAAAAAATGTCTAAATCAACCGGAAATAATATATTGCCAAGAGAAATAATAACTGGCGAAAGTGAATTCTTAAGCAAAGCTTTTTCTCCAAGTGTTGCCCGATTTTTTATGCTTCAGGCACATTATAGAAGTAATCTCGACTTTACAAATGAAGCCATTCTTGCTGCCGAAAAAGGATTTTACAGATTGACGGAAGCTTTGGACAGATTAGATGAAATCAAACCTGGGGATACTTCTACGCTTGATATTTTAAGTTGGAAACAAAGTTGTTATGACGCTATGAATGACGATTTTAATAGTCCCATTTTGATTGCTCAACTATTTGAAGGAGTTCGTTTTATCAATTTATTGAAAGACAATTCGGCGACACTTACCGCTGGAGATTTTAAAATATTTGAAACATTGATGCGTTCATTTACTTTTGATGTTTTAGGTTTAAAAGACGAAAAAAACATTGGAAACAATAATGAGAAACTAGAAGGCGTTGTTCATATGTTAATTAGTATGCGAAATGAAGCAAGAGCCAATAAAGACTTTGCAATGTCTGACCAAATTCGGGATCAATTGATTGCTTTAGGAATCCAGTTGAAAGATGGAAAAGACGGTACCAATTTTAGCATTCAGTAATAAATAAAAATTATGCTTTCGAGAATCTTAATATTTCCTTTTGTATTATTGGTTCGTTTTTATCAAAATGCGATTTCGCCTTTTACACCATCTTCTTGCCGATTTGAGCCAACTTGTTCGAGTTATATGATCGAAGCATTGCAAAAACACGGCTTATTTTACGGTGGATTTTTGGGAACAAAAAGAATATTGAGTTGCCATCCATGGGGAAAAACAGGTTACGATCCTGTTCCTCCAAAAAAATGTAACCACAACCATTGATAAAATATTGAAACCCTAAACAAAAAAATGTATTTTTACACTAAATAAAAAAATAATGACACACGCTTTAAACATAGTTTGGAACCCATCAGAAGGAATTGATTTAGGCTTTTTTGTAATTCGTTTTTACAGCTTAATGTTTGTAATTGCTTTTGGTTTAGGTTGGTACATTATGAAAAACATTTTCGAAAGAGAAAACGAATCGTTAGAAAAATTGGATTCATTATTCATTTGGATTGTTTTATCTACACTAATTGGTGCTAGATTGGGTCATGTTTTGTTTTATGATTGGGAATATTTTCGCAATCATTTGCTAGAAATATTTTTACCATTTCGATTTTCTCCTAATTTTGAATTTACTGGCTACCAAGGTCTAGCAAGTCATGGAGCTGCCATATCAATAATAATTGCGATGTATTATTTCAGCAAAAAAATATTGAAAAAACCACTTATCTGGATATTAGATAGAATTGTAATCCCTGTATCAAGTGGAGCAGTTTTTGTGAGATTGGGAAATTTTTTCAATTCTGAAATTGTTGGAAAAGAAACTACATCTTCTTTCGGAATTCGATTTATAAGGGATCAGTTCAGTCCAAGAGATGCAGTAAATGCTACACAAATAGCAAATCCAAAAGAGGCTTACCACGCCATAGCTACAAATCCCCAGTTTGCAAATCTACTTCAACAGATTCCTGCCAAACATCCAGCACAATTGTATGAAGCATTTTGCTATATTTTTGTTTTTGCTATATTATTTTTCTTGTATTGGAAAACGGAAGCAAGAGAAAAATCAGGTTATTTATTTGGCTTGTTTCTAGTATTATTATGGTCTGTTCGCTTTGTGGTGGAATATGTAAAAGAAAGTCAAGGAGGTTTTGAAAGCGCATTAGGTTTGTTTTCTACAGGACAATGGCTTAGTATTCCTTTTATCTTAATAGGTTTGTATTTTGTGTTTACTGCTGAAAAACCAGTTCACTTATAATTATTTGATAACAAAACTCAACAAAAAAGCTTCCAAAATTTTGGAAGCTTTTTTTGCTTTATCGCTTTAAAGTAAAATGGGATTTAAATTCTTTCACACTACCTTTTTCAACATATTTAACTGTAAACCAATAATCATCAGCAGGCATTGGCTTACCAATATAAATTCCATCCCATCCCAAACCTAATGGAGTAATATCTTTCAATAATTTGCCATATCGATCAAAGATATAAATCCGAACATCTGATTGATCTTTTAATTCATAAATATTCCAATAGTCATTATATGTATCACCATTTGGTGTAAAATATTTAGGATAACCAATTACCAAAACATTATTTTCAGTAATTGGAGTACTACAGCCATTAATTTCTTTGACAGTAATTGAATGTATTCCAGAAGCAACATTTTCAAAAGTAGGACTAACTTGGAAAGGACCATAATCTAATTGATATAAATAACTCCCTGTTCCATTTACACTAATAGTAATAATTTGATTTTTACTAAATGCATCGGTCACATCCCAAGCAATACTCACAAGCGTGTTAGAGGGATTAACTGTAACTTTAATCGTTTTTGTGGTAGCACATTGTGGAGCATTTGGAGTAAACACATAATCTCCACTATTCATATTATCAACGGCTGGCGGATCCCAAGTTCCAGTAATTCCATTTGGAGATGTAGACGATAAAACTGGGGCAACACTTCCTGAACAAATTGGCATATCAACAAAATTTGGAATTACATTTGGAGTCACAGTAATTATTAAAGTTGCAGTAGTAGCACATTGTCCAGAAGTAGGCGTAAAAGTATAAGTTGTAGTTACTGTATCGTCCAATGCAGGTAACCAAGTTCCAGTATAACCATTAATAGAAGTAGTGGGCAAAGCAGCCAAACCAGCTCCAGAACAAATTGCAGAAACTGGTGAAAATGTAGGTAAAACTTTTTGGTTTACTGTAATCGTCAAAGGAGTTGTTGTTGCACATTGTCCAGCCGTTGGTGTAAAAGTATAGGTTGTGGTTGTAGTATTATTCAAAGCAGGCGACCAAGAGCCAGTTATTCCATTATTAGAAGTTGTCGGCAATGGAGTCAATATATCTCCAGAACAAATAGCAGGAACAGCTGTGAATGTTGGTGTTAATACTTGATCAATAGTTATAATTGCAGTTGTCAATGTAGCCGAAGTACATTGACCAGAATCAGGAGTAAAAGTATATGTAACAGGACCTAATAAGGATGTATCGACTATTGCTGGATTCCAAGTTCCATTTATTGGAGTTGTATTTGATGAATTTAAAGGTAATAATGGAGCTGGATCATTTTGACAAACAATAGCTGGAATAGTTGTGAAAGTAGGCGTAACTAATGGAGTTACAGTTACTGGTAATGTTTGTGTTAAAGCACAAGGAAATAACATTGGGTCTGGAGTAAAAGTATAATCTATTGTTCCAGCAGTAGATGTATTAATTATAGATGGATTCCAAGTACCTGTGATAGGAGTAACATTTGTAGAAGTTGTTGGTAAAATTGATGGCACATCATTAATACAATAAGAATCAATTATTGGAGAGAATGTTGGAGTTGTGGTTGTAACACATGGCAGACTACATACCAGCGTTTGTGTTGGATAACAAGGAAGCCCCATAACTGTTAATATTGTAAAAGTTACGGATTGACCTGGCTGCACTCCGAATACTTCTTGGCCAGATAGAAAAGTGTTTCCAAAAACTGTTGGTCCTCCTTGAATTGAATAACTATAATCGTAGGAATTACCCGTGCGTCCAACAACATGTGACCAATCAAAAAATACTGAAGTTGAAGTGGTAACTTGAGTAGCATCACATCTAAAAATATCAGCTATAGCCCCAGTATCTGCAACCACATTAACAACAATTGGTGTTCTAGGAGTACTTTCTATACCTCCAATAGTTTCAGTAACATAATATGTTGTTGAACCAACTATAGTAGTACTTGGAGTAGGAGCAATTGCCGATGGAATTTCTGTTGGTAAATTTGTAAGATACCAATTCAAAGTTCCTCCTCCTGAAGGAGATGCTGTTAATGGAACTGCAACACTATTTTGACACAAATACAATGGAGAAACTACCGTTGGAGGCACTGTGGCAAGAAAAAAACTTTCATTACT
Source organism: Flavobacterium sp. (assembly GCF_028712645.1). Classification (GTDB taxonomy): domain Bacteria; phylum Bacteroidota; class Bacteroidia; order Flavobacteriales; family Flavobacteriaceae; genus Flavobacterium. The sequence continues at coordinate 14,289 of NZ_JAQTPQ010000037.1, forward strand.
ACTTCTATTAAAAGCGAATACATGTGCATTGGATATAATAGTAATCAGAAATAGAAAAACAAATAACTTGAATATTTTTTCCATTGATTTAGTTTTAGGTTGCATAAATTATTGGGGGATTATAGCAATATTGGGTAAATATATAAAATTTGATTCTTTTATAAAATTTTATTATTTGTTAACAAAGAACTCATTAAAAGTTATCCAATTACAAAATACAATAATAAAAAAAGACCCGAACAAAATTCGGGTCTTTAAATTATTTAACATTCAAGAATGTTATGCGTTGTGCGCTTCTTCAATTCTTTTATGTTCTGCTTCTGACATTGTATCACACAATACTGGAGTTGCAATAAATAATGAAGAGTATGTTCCTACTACAATACCTATAAGCATTGCAAAGATAAATCCTCGAATAGATTCACCACCAAAAATAAACATAATCAACAATACCATAATCATCGTCAAAGATGTATTAATGGTTCTAGACATTGTACTATTGATGGACTGATTCACGATACTATTGAAATTCCCTTTGGCTTTTTTACCCCCTAAATATTCACGTACTCTATCAAATACAATTACAGTATCATTCATAGAATAACCAATAACAGTAAGAATTGCAGCAATGAAATGCTGGTCAATCTCCATACCAAAAGGCATAAATTTGTAACACAATGAGTAGATTCCTAATACAAAAATAACATCATGAACAACCGCAGCAATCGCACCTAAACTATATTGCCATTTTCTAAAACTGATCACTAAATATAGTCCTACAATAAGCATCGCTCCAAGAACTGCCCAATAGGCATTGGTTTTGATATCCTCAGCTATCGTTGGACCAACTTTTGAAGCTAGAACAATACCGTATTTCTTACCATCGTAAGCATTCACGAATTTATCATAGGTTATTTCGGTAGAAAAATGTTGTTTCAAATTTTCATACAACATTTTATTCACTTCTTCGTCTGCTTGACTTCCCGTTTCTTGCACCTTATATTTAGTGGTGATTTTCAATTGGTTATCTTTACCGAAAATTTTTGCTTCGGCACTTCCAAAAACTTTTGTTAATTCAGCTTTTACCATTTCGGGTTCAACTGGTTTTTCAAAACGCACTTGAAAAGTTCTTCCTCCAACAAAATCCACCCCTTGATCAAATCCATTAGTGAAAATTGAATATAAACTCACAACAGTTACAATTAGTGAAAAAGCATAAGTCCATTTTTTGATGCTCAAGAAATCAAAATGGAAATTTGTAAAGAAATTCTTTGAGAATCCTGTTACAAATGATAATTTATTATTTTTACTTATACTCCAATCTATAAATATTCTTGCAATAAATATGGATGTAAATAAAGAGGTTATAATACCTATTAACAATGTAGTTGCAAAACCTTTTATTGGTCCTGAACCAAAAATGAATAGCACACCACCTGTTAAAATATGCGTTACATTGGCATCAACAATAGATCGCATTGCACCTTTCCAACTGTAGGATGTTACAACTGCTTCTTCAAGTGATTTGCCCGCACGTAATTCTTCTTTTGCTCTTTCATATATAATGATATTCGCATCAACTGCAGTTCCCATTGTCAAAACAATACCTGCAATTCCAGGCAAAGTAAGTACTGCACCTAAACTCGCCAAAATTCCGAATAAGAATAATAAATTGACTGCTAAAGCAATGTTAGCATACCAACCTGATTTTCCGTAATAAATCATCATCCAAAGAGACACTAAAAGCAATCCAATTAGAGCTGAATTAGTTCCATTGTCAATTGCTTCCTGACCCAAGGATGGTCCTACAACTTCTGATTGAATTATTTCTGCTGCTGCAGGAAGTTTACCAGCTCTAAGAACGTTAGCTAAATCTTTTGTTTCTGAAATGTCAAAAGTTCCCGAAATTTCTGATCTACCACCCGAAATTGGACCGCTAGAAACACCAGGTGCTGAATAAACGATATTATCAAGTACAATAGCAATGTTGCTTTTTTGTGTGTAAGCTCTTCCTGTTAATGCTTCCCAAGCTTTAGCTCCTTGACCATTCATTTGCATTGTAACAGCTGGTTTTCCAGATTGATCGAATGAATCTTTCGCATCGGTAACCACACCGCCACCCATTGCAGCAACATTATCTCTATTCCCTTTTAAAGCATATAATTCAACTGCATCAATTACTTTTCCTTTACCATTGTCAATATTTGTTGGTTTTCCCCAAACAAATTTTGCATAATGTTGTTCTGGTGACAATAAAACTCTAATATCAGCTCTTCTCAAATAACCTCCAATAACGGCTGTATCTTTTGGAGAGAATAAACCCAAAACTGGTCCACCACCTTGTTGAATTATTTTATCAAGTATAGGATTGTTTCCTTTTTTGGTATCTACAGAATCTTTTTTATCTGTTAATAAGGCACTTAAAGTATCTTTTGCAACAGTTTTAACTTCTGGAGCTTTGATTTCAGTTTTTTTCAATGCCTCATTTGCAGCCATTATAAAACTACCAATTTCATCTACTTTATACGTTTCCCAGAACTCTAATTGAGCTGTACTTTGCAATAATTTTTTAATTCTATCTACATCTTTAGCTCCAGGAAGTTCCACAAGAATTCTTCCAGTTTCCCCTATTTTTTGAATATTAGGTTGTGTTACACCAAATTTATCGATACGTTTTCTCAATACTCCAAAAGCACTTTCTACAGATTCATCAACTTTTCTTTTGATTACTTTTTGTGCTTGTGCATCAGTCATTTGAAAATCAATTCCTCCATCGCCTTGCAAAGTTCTATTGGCAAAAATATCAGGAGATGCCAGTTTTACAGTTCCTTTTGAATTAGCTTCGAAAGCTTCAAAAAACGCATTTAAATAGGTTTGATTCCCTTTTTGGTTTGCAGTTGCATCCGCCAACGATTTATTAAAAACTGGATTTTTAGAATTATTAGATAATCCTTTCAAAACATCTTTTACTGAAATTTGCAATATTACGTTAATACCACCTTCTAAGTCAAGACCTTTATTGATTTGTTTGTCCTTAACTTCGTTGAAAGTAAAATCAGTAAAGCCAAGACTAAACACTTTTTCTTTACCAATTGAATCTAAATATTTTACTTCTTTTTCAGGATTTCCACCAGCAAAAGTTTTTGCATCACTTTTTATTTTACTTGAAACGAAAGTGAACGAAAGTTGGTAAATGCTCACCAATGCAAATAGAATTGCGAAAAATTTAATAAGTCCTTTATTCTGCATTATTACTAAAAATTAATTATTTATTGTATTTATTTTTGTTTCAACCCTTATAGAATAAGACATAACACCTATTTTAACTAAAAAATAAACAGTTACGAATTTCATCCTATTTTTTAAAACGAGCAAATATATAATTAACGTAAAGATTAACCAATTTATTTATTGATTAATGTCAAAAAAAAGACTGCAATTGTGCAGTCTTCTCTATTTTATACCTAAATTATTATGCTAAAACTGATTTCAGGTCGGCATTCATATTACGAACTGCCTCGGCACTTTTGGCGAAAGCTGTTTTTTCAGCATCGCTTAATTTGATGTCAAGAATTTGTTCGATTCCATTTTTACCTATAATACAAGGAACGCCAATGCAAATATCGCTTTGACCGTATTCACCTTCTAGCATTACAGAACAAGCAATCATTTTCTTTTGATCATTCAAAATACTATCAACTAAATAAGCCACAGAAGCTCCTGGTGCATACCAAGCTGATGTTCCTAAAAGTCCAGTTAACGTAGCTCCACCAACCATTGTATCAGCAGCAACTTTTGCTAATTCTTCTTCCGAAAGAAATTCTGAAACTGGAATACCATTATAAGAAGCTAATCTTGTCAACGGAATCATAGTAGTGTCACCGTGACCACCAATAACCATTGCCGAAACATCGTTTGGTGATTTATCTAGTGCTTTTGACAAATAATATCTAAAACGAGAACTATCAAGTGCTCCTCCCATTCCTATAATTCTGTTTTTTGGTAAACCTGTAGCTTTCAATGTTAAATAAGTCATTGTATCCATTGGGTTTGAAACTACCACAATAATTGCATTTGGAGAATGAGTTAAAACATTATCAGCAACTGTTTTTACAATTCCTGCATTGATACCTATTAATTCTTCACGAGTCATCCCTGGTTTTCTTGGAATTCCAGATGTAATTACCACTACATCGCTACCCGCTGTTTTTGAATAATCATTAGTAACACCTGAAACTTTAGTATTAAAACCTGTATTAGTTGCACATTGAGAAATATCCATTGCTTTACCTTCGGCAAAACCTTCTCTAATGTCTAATAATACTACTTCACTAGCAATTCCTCTATAAGAAATTGAATCTGCGCAAGATGCTCCCACATTTCCTGCTCCTACAATTGTAACTTTCATTTTATATTTTTTTTGTTCGTTGTTTGTTGTTTACGCATCAATATTGGCATACACCGCATTTTTCTCAATAAAATCTCTTCGAGGTGGCACATCATCTCCCATTAACATCGAGAAAACTCTATCCGCCTCAACCAGACTATCAATATTTACTTGTCGTAAAGTTCTAAAATTTGGATCCATTGTGGTTTCCCATAACTGTTCCGCATTCATCTCTCCAAGACCTTTATAACGTTGAATCGCTGCGCTTCCACCCAATCTTGCATTAGCTTGATCGCGTTGATCTTCTGTCCAAGCGTATTCTTTTTTGTTTCCTTTTTTAA
>NZ_JAQTPQ010000277.1 GCF_028712645.1 Flavobacterium sp.
GAGAGGCTTTTCTTGAAATCCAAACTCCAATACCTATTGTTAATAGAATATAAAAAACTATTATTGATACATCAATACTATTCATTAATTTGCTATTTTATTTGTTAAACCCCAACTTTTATTGGGCTCAGACCCCATAACAAAATGCAAAATACCACCTTGTAATAACTGTTTATGTGAGATTGATGATTGATTAAATACGACACCATTTAGCGTTGCCGATTGAATATAGAAATTCTTATCTGAAACATTTTCGGCTTCAATACTAAAAGTTTTTCCATCCTGAAGATGAATAGTAGATTTATCGAAAATAGGACTTCCAATTTCATAATCGCCAGAAGCTGGATTCATTGGATACAAGCCCATCGAACTAAATACATACCAAGCCGACATTTGACCACAATCTTCATTTCCGCTCAAACCATTTGGAGTAGTATTGTATTGGGTATCTAAAATATGACGTACCCAATATTGTGTTCGCCATGGTTGATGCGCATGGTTGAACATATAAGCAATGTGATGACTCGGCTCGTTTCCGTGAGCATATTGTCCAATTAATCCCGAAATATCTGCCGAAACATTATTTCCTGTGATTTCTGAACTCTCAGTAAATAATTGCTCTAAACGTTTGGCAAAAATAGCATCTCCACTATGCAATGCAATAAAACCATCTACATCTTGAGGCACAAACCAACTGTGTTGCCAAGCATTTCCTTCGGTATAATCGGTATGTTCTCTGTGATTGGAATGTTTGGGATCAAAAGGTTCGTCCCAAGATTTTCCATCTTTAGATTTACCTCTCATAAATCCTGTTTTAGGATCAAATAAATAGCGATAAGCTTGAGAACGTTTTAGAAAAAAAGCATAATCATCTTCTTTTCCTAAAGCTTTTGCCATTTGTGCCACACACCAATCGTCATAAGCATATTCTAAAGTAATAGTTACTGATTCGTCTAATAATTCATAAGGAATGTAACCGTATTTTTTATACAAATTCAATCCACGATCGTCTTGCATCATCGTGGTTTTCATAGCTTGATATGCTTTTTCAACATCAAAACCTTTGATTCCGTTTTTATAGGCATTAACAATTACAGGAATAGAATGATAGCCCGTCATCGTATTGGTTTCATTGGCAAATAATGTCCAAACTGGTAATATTTTTTTAGTCTCATAATAAGCCAACATCGAATTGACAATATCCGAAACTTTGTCTGGAGCAAGTAAAGTCAATAAAGGATTTTCGGCTCTAAAAGTATCCCAAAGTGATAAAGTGGAATAAGCTGTATAATTTTTAGCCGTTATGATTTGATCATCTTCTCTCCTAAATTCACCGTTTTTATCACTATACGTTACTGGAGCTAATTGTGCATGATATATAGCTGTGTAAAACATTGTCTTGAGAGAGTCAATAGGCGTTTCCACTTCTATTTTTGATAAAGCATTGTTCCAAATGGTTTTGGTTTCAGATTTTACATTTTCAAAATCTCCTTCTTCCAGATTATCTTTAGCATTAGCCACACTAACCGATGATAAGGCTACTTTTACATACAACTCATTGTTTTTATTATCTTTAAAGAATAATTGTGTTGTTACTTTTTCGCCAGAAGTTGTGGTTCCTTTACTTATTTTTCCATCAACAATTAATTCCTGTCCTGAAATTGGTTTCGAAAATTTAGCTACAAAAAAAACTTTTTGATTTTTTGCCCAACCTGTACTATAACGATAGCCGCTTATAGTCGTTTCATTTTCAATCGTGATTCCTGACTGTGTTGCTTTATCCCAATTGATAGCAAAACCTAAATCTACAACTACAGATTGCATATCATTTTTTGCAAATGTATATTTATGAAAAGCAGTACGTTTTGAGGAAGTTAATTCGACATTAATTTTTGGAGTTTCAAGAAAAACTTGATAATAACCTGGCATTGAAGTCTCATTAGAATGACTGTAAGTTGACTTATAAGAAAGTAAATCTCGAGAAGCGGGTTGCAAACTTATATTTACCTTTTTATTTATTGGCATAAACAAAATATCGGCCAAATCGCCAATTCCAGTACCGCTCAAATGCAAATGACTAAAACCTGCAACTATTGAATCTGAATAATGATAACCTGAACACCAATCCCACTTTGAAACACCATTATCAGGGCTTACTTGAAGCATTCCAAAAGGAATTGTTACTCCTGGATAAGTATGACCATGACCACCTGTGCCAATAAAAGGATTAACTTTTGTGATTAAATTTTCATTATTACTGATTATTTTGTCACTATTTGATTTACAACTTGAAATTAAAATTGCAGTTAAAACAAGTAAAGCAATATTCTTCATATACGATATTCTTAAATTTAAGATTAAATTTATATAAATTTGACCTGAGTTAAAACAATTTTAGACAGACAACAAAAAAACAGCCCTAAACACCACAAAAAAGACATTAAAAACTCAAAAATTTAAAAATGATTTTCAATTCAAACAAATTTCAAAAAATACCATTACACTACCATATCGTATTTTGGTTAATTTACTTTGTATTTAATACTTTTAGATGGGGAAGCTACTTTAATGATTATCTATACTCATTCAAATCTAACTTGTTAGGATTCCCAATTCACATGACATTGTGTTATTTGAATATCTTAGTGCTCATGCCTAATTTGGTTTATAAAAGAAAGTACACTCTTTATATTTTTATTTTATTAATTGCCTTATTTAGTATGGTACTTATAAAATTTAACCTCACTTATTTTCTCATCGGCCATGATGTTTGGCCAGAAGGTCCTGAACATATAGAAAAATTATCATTAAACTATACTATAGATATGATGATAGGCGAACTTTATGTCATCACGTTTGTGACAGCCATTAAAATCACTTTAGATTTCATAAAAGAGCATAAAAGAGTAACTGATCTTGAAAAATCAAATTTAGAAACAGAGTTACTTTTTTTAAAATCACAAATATCTCCTCACTTTTTCTTTAACACATTAAATAACATTTACTCTTTATCCGTTGAAAAATCTAATAAAACGCCTAAAATAATTTTAAAACTATCTGAGCTAATGCGCTATATGCTTTATGAAACTCAGAGTAAAAAACAAACCTTAGGAAATGAAATCCTTTGCATTCAAAACTACTTAGATTTAGAACGAATTCGACATGATGAAAGACTGGAAGTAAATATGTATATTTCTGGAGATATTCAAGACAAAGAAATTTCGCCTATGCTATTACTGACATTTATAGAAAATTCTTTTAAACATGGTGCTAATAAAAATGTTGGAAATGTTAAAATTGATATCAACTTCAAAATTAAAGAAGATTTTCTCTATTTTTCGGTTTCAAACCCAATGCCAACAGTAACCAAACATGTTGATAATTTTAATAAATCAAGTGGTATAGGAATTGAAAATGTAAAAAAAAGACTTGAATTGGGATACAACAAAAACGATTACAAACTAACTATTAAAAATAAAAAGAATATTTTTGTTGTAAAACTTAAAATTAAAGTTTCCTAAAATAAACTTTTTTTTAAACACAACATTTTCAACTATTTTGATTCCTAAAAATTATAAAAAAAAATGAAAATTAAATGCCTGATTATAGATGACGAACCTTTAGCAATTAATGTTATTAAGAATCATTTGGAGCATATTGAAAATTTTGAATTGATTAATACCTTTAGTAACCCCATAGAAGGCTTGAATTTTTTAAAAAATAATAGTATTGATGTGATTTTTCTAGACATTAATATGCCCGTTTTAGATGGAATAAATTTCATAAAAAGCTTAGAAAACCCACCATTACTAATTATCACGAGTGCCTACGACCAATTTGCCATAGAAACTTATGAATTAGACGTTTTGGATTATTTAGTAAAACCTATTGAATTTCCTAGGCTGATGAAAGCCGTAAATAAGATTAACAAAAGGCTTGAGGGTACAAATAAAATTCCTCAAGAAAACAGTAAAGAAAATCCTTTTATTTTTGTAAAAATCGATAAAAAGAAAATGAAGAAGATTTTTTTGAATGAAATTTTAGTTATTGAAAGCCTAAAAGATTATTTAAAAATAAACACACTAACAGGTAAATACATCATCCATAGTACCCTTGCCGATTTTACTAACTTATTACCCGAAAGAGATTTTATAAGAATACATAGATCTTACACCATAGCTATTGATAAAATAGATGCTGTAGAAGGAAATAGTATAGAAATAGAAGGACTTAGATACGTAATTGGCAGATCGTACATAGATGATGTTAAACAAAGAATTCTAAATTCGGCTATCTAAAATTTCTTGAAAAATCACTCCGAAAACGTAACATTGAAGTTTTAAAAATAGATAATATCTTATCTACTATTTTTCTTTAAAGTAAAACGTTACAAATAATACGTTACAAAGTCTTGATGTAGTAAAAAAAAAAAAAAAATGCAACCAAACAT
>NZ_JAQTPQ010000038.1 GCF_028712645.1 Flavobacterium sp.
CCTGAGACTTATGGCTCTGAGCCAGTAACTCAAGAGGATTTAAAACCAGAAAGTTATGGTGGTATAGAAACTGATACAGCAGCTTCATCGGCAGAAGAATCTACTTCAACAGTATCAGAAAACAAAGAAGGAAAAGATAAAACGTGGAGCACTTTTCTAACAACCGAATGGGTTCCTGTATCAGATAATCCAAGATTTGGTTTAATAGCTCTACTTGTTGGAACATTAAAAGTAACCATAATTGCAATGCTTATAGCTGGGCCACTGGCTATTTTAGCAGCACTTTATACCTCTTGTTTTGCGTCAAAAAAAGTGAAAGAAATCATAAAGCCTATTATAGAAATGCTTGCTGCTTTTCCATCAGTTGTTATTGGTTTTTTTGCATTAATAGTTTTAGCTAGTTTTTTTCAAGATATCTTTGGATATGAATCAAGATTGAATGCTTTTGTAGGTGGTGTAGCTATGGCATTAGCAGCAATCCCAATTATTTATACCATTTCAGAAGATGCACTTTCGGCTGTGCCAAAAACGTTTACCGAAGCAAGTTTAGCACTTGGAGCAAGTAAATGGCAAACAGCATTTTTTGTAACGTTGCCAGCAGCAACTCCGGGAATTTTTGCTTCTTTGCTTTTAGGTGTTGGTCGTGTGTTTGGGGAAACAATGATTGCACTTATGGCTACAGGAAATGCAGCATTATTGTCGGCAAATCCTTTTGAAAGTGTGCGAACATTTGCTGCAACAATTGGTGCAGAAATGGCTGAAACTGTTTTTGGAGACACTCATTACAGTGTTTTGTTCTTTATTGGATCACTACTTTTCATCTTCTCTTTTGCATTGAATGCCGTTGCAGAATTTTATGTAAAGGGCAAATTAATCAAAAAATTTCAAGGTAAATAAATATGGATACAACTATAAACGATACAAAATCACAACTTTTTTTAAATAAAAAAAAGGGTGTTGATATAAAAGGAAAATTTGTTGTTGGGATCACTCAAGTAGCGGTTTTATTAATCATTGCCATTCTTTTTATTATATTAGGAATCATTGTTTATCAAGGGCGTGAAAAATTTTCTTGGGAATTTATAAGCACTTTTCCAACAGATGGAATGACTAAAGGAGGAATATTTCCTGCTTTAATTGGAACTTTTATATTAGTGATTGTTATGTCTCTTGCCGCTGTTCCTTTCGGGACAATTACCGCAATTTATTTAACAGAATATGCTAAGGAAAATTCAAAAATTGCTGCCGCAGTTCGATTTTCTGTTCGAACATTAGCTGTAGTTCCTTCCATTATTTTTGGACTTTTTGGAGTTGGATTTTTCATTCAATTGTTGGGTTCAGGAATTGATGATGTATTTAACGGAGGTGAATTGCATTGGGGACAACCTAATATTCTTTGGGCTAGTCTTACCATGTCATTGCTTACGCTTCCTGTTATTATTGTTTCTGTAGAAGAAGCCTTAAAAACTATTCCCAATGAATTACGCGCAGCAAGTTTAGCTTTAGGAGCTACAAAATGGCAAACAATAAAAAACATCGTCTTGCCTGGTTCAGTTTCTGGAATTATGACAGGAACAATTCTTGCTGTAAGTAGAGGAGCGGGCGAAGTTGCTCCAATTTTATTTACAGGAGCAGCTTATTATTTAGCTACTTTACCGAAATCCTTGAGTGATCAATTTATGAATTTGGGATACCATATTTATATTATGTCAACTCAATCCTCCGATGTTGAAAAAACGATGCCTATCCAGTTTGCCACAACATTGGTATTACTAATCCTCACATTATCATTAAACTTTGTAGCGGTAATTATTAGATCAAGAATTAGAAGAAGAGCTAAATAATTCAAAATTCTAACTAATAATTTGTACTTTAGACTTAACATTAAATAAAAATGAAAGACATAAAAATAGAAGTAAAAGATTTATCATTATACTACGGTGAAAAGAAGGCATTAAAAGAAATTTCATTACAGATTCCAAGAAATAAAGTTACCGCATTGATTGGCCCATCGGGTTGCGGAAAATCTACTTTTTTGAGATGTATTAATAGAATGAACGACCTTATTCCTGATGTGAAAATTACTGGTCAAATGCTCGTAGAAGGTATTGATATTTACGATAAAAACGTTGATGTTGTTAATATTAGAAAAAAAATCGGAATGGTTTTTCAAAAATCAAATCCTTTTCCTAAATCTATTTATGAGAACATAGCTTATGGTCCAAAAATTAACGGAATTAAAGACAAAACTGAATTGGACGAAATTGTAGAAACTTCGTTGAGACAAGCTGCTATTTGGGATGAAGTGAAAGATAGACTTGGCGATTCAGCATTAGGACTTTCTGGTGGTCAACAACAAAGGTTGTGTATTGCAAGAACATTGGCGGTCAGCCCTGATATTATTCTTATGGACGAACCTGCAAGTGCACTTGACCCAATTTCAACTTCAAAAATCGAGGAATTAGTCCACGAACTAAAAGAACAATATACCATAATTATTGTAACACATAATATGCAACAAGCCGCTCGAACAAGTGATTATACGGCTTTCTTTTATCTTGGTGAACTTATTGAAATTGGTAAAACAAATACTATATTTACAAAACCAGAACAAAAACAAACCGAAGATTATATCACGGGTAGATTTGGATAAAAAAGAATAAATAGGAATGTTGTTTCAATCAAATCCTATTTTAATTGTTTTTTAATCTTTAAATTATTCAATTTACAATCTTTAAATAGAAAAAAAATATGGCTACACACTTTGAAATAGAATTAGATAAATTAAAAAATGTTATCATAAAAATTGGCAACTTGGCCGAAATTCAAGTTAGCGAATCTGTTAAAGCACTTCTTTCAGAGCCTATTGAAGGTAAAGAAGTGAAGAAAACAGAAAATAAAATTGATAAATTAGACGTAAAAATCGATGAAATTTGTCAAAGTATTTTTGCTTTACAACAACCTGTCGCATCCGATTTACGTTTTATTATGGCGTCAATGCAAATTAGTAATGAGATAGAAAGAATAGGAGATTTGGCCATTAGCGTTATAAAAAGATCTAAAAGTATTAAGGATAAACACGATTTGATTGCCAAATTTGATATTGTTGATTTGTCGAAACAAGTAGAGCTTATTACTGCGAAAACAAATGAAAGTTTCTTAACACGTGATGAAAAAAATATAGAAGAAGTTTTTCTTTTGAATAATACTATCCAAAAGAAAAGTGACGCTGCAATACTAGGCATCATTTCTGAAATGAAATTGCATTCTAAAACTGTTGTTTCCGGGACTAACCTTGTGATTGTTTTGAAACATTTAGAACGTATATCTCAGCATTGTACAAATGTGGCTGAATACGTTTATTTTATGGTTAATGCTAGAATTATCAAACATGAAAAATTTGAAGATAAATCAGAGAATTAATCTTTAATTTCACAATAATAAGAACCCAAATCAAGCTAATTATTTAGTTTGATTTGGGCTTTTTTTATAAAACGACTTGATTTACTTCCTCGAAAACATCAAATAAAGTTATCCAATCAATAGGAGTGTTAAAATGAGATAGTCCTTTATAATTTTGAATTTTTTGTAGTTGTTCTATCTTGAAATCATCCTGATTTGAATAAGGAACCAACCCTTCTTTTTCTAATTTTTCGGCCAAATATTCTTGTTCATATTGTCCAGGAGTTGGAATAAAAAAAGCTTTTTTCTCTAGTTTAGCCAAGTCCATAATTGTTGTGTAGCCAGAACGACATAAAACTATTTCGCTTTCATTAAAAGTTTGTTCGAGTTGGCGTGTATTCATAAAGTTATAAAAAGTAATATTGTCTTGCTGTTCCTTTTTTTGCTCTTTTTCGATAATTCCTTTTATGAAAACAACTTTGCCAGTATAATTTTGAACTTCTTTTTTTAATTTCTCTTCCAAAATTCCTCGCTGAGGTTCCGGTCCCGAAAGGATAATCATTAAATCATACAATTTTGGAATTTCCTTTTTTTGCATTCGGCTCAAAGGACCAATGTATTTTAGTTCAAAATCAGGATTTTTTATATGACCTAGTTTTCCAGTTAAATTTAGTGTTCCTTCGAAGTCTGGAACCCAACATTGGGTATATTTTTTTATTATATTTTGATGCAATAAACTGGTAATCCAAGTAGTATTTCCTGTCATCACATTCAACTGGTGGGTAATAAAAACCGTAGCGACTTTTTTGCTAAAAACTCCCAAGCGATTGTCAGAAATAATACCGTCGATATCATATTTTTTAACCCATTTTTTGACTTTTTTTTTCTCGTTCCAAACAGCTTTGATGATTTCAGGAAAATTTTTCAATAATTTCCATTTAAAATTTTTGCCATCTTTTGCATATTCAATTTTGTAGGAGGGAAGCTTTAGCGTCTTTACATACGGAAACTCCTTTTTTAAAAGTTCAAGCGCAATTCCGTCAGAGGCAATTATGGGAATATAATTATTTTCCTGTAATGCTTTTATGATAGGAATACAGCGGGTTGCGTGTCCCAAGCCCCAGTTTAAAGGTGCGATTAATATAGTTTTATTGGCAGTATTTATATTCATTTATTACGTGGCTACTATTTCAATTTTTTAGCGAAAATATAAAAAACATCAAGTTTCTATATTCCCAGAATATTACCATAACATTAAATTATTTCTTTTAATTTAAATTTAAAAATAGGCTCTCAACTGAATACTTCCGGTATGAATGGTTTGGCTAGTTTCACTTTTTCGACCTTGATAATTCAGGTTTATATCTAGAAATTGAGTTAGGTTTTTTTGCAGAAGTAATTTCCAAGTCAGATTTTGTCCTGCTTGCAATCCTTCAAGCATTTGAAAGCCAACAGACGAAAATTCATTTCCACTGAATTTATTTTGATAAAACGAAATCTCTCCATTCATTGTAAAATTCTTTTTACCGGCATAAGTAAAGGATGTTCCAAAACGGTTTTGCAATAAAGTTTCTAAATTCCCAATTTGATTTTTCTTGTTTTGCAATTCGTAAAATAAATCCCAACTAGTGTTTTTCGAAAATAAATAACTGATTTTTGGAGCCAAATGATACCCTTTAATTTCGTAATTTTTTTCAGGAAAATTTTCCGAAAGGATGGATGTCTTTATCGTATTGGCAAATAAACCAAACAGCCAACTTTTCTTGTATAAATGAGAATATTGCAATTGATTTGAACTATTCTTGGCTTCTTGAGAACCAATGGAAAGCAGGTTTTTAGTTTGATTTTGTATATAAGAATAAGTTATAGAATGGTTTTGTTTCCCTCGATTAAAAAACAAACTATTCCTGAAACTGGAGTTTAGTCCTAATACATTTTGACTAGAATTACTAAAAGGATTTAAATCAAAATTAGCACCTTCACTTTTTATTTTTCGATCAATTATAAAAGAAGTTTGATTGTAAAAATGAGAAAGAAATTTTCTAAAATCATCCTCGTTTTGCCATTGATTAGGGTTCAAAGTAATCGATTGGGAGAACTTATTTTGATGGGTTTTGATGTAAACTCGGTTGGGCAAATACACTCTGATATATTTTGCTTGATCGATAAATGGTGCCACTTCAAACTCTTGTAATTCCTGAATTCCATTGTTATTGTAGTCATTCCAAGTGTAAACACCTTGCCCGACAGGAACTTCTAAATAGGTAAATTCCTGTTGCGGAATAGATCCTGAATTAGTTTCAAACACAGTTGTAGATTGAATTAATTGATTAAAAAATCGATCATTATAAACTATTCTTGAGTTTAGAGAAGACTCTTTTTTCTTCGATACATCTATATAATCCAAAATCCTGTAATTGGCATAAATAGACAAATCACTTTTGGTTGTTTGAATTAATTTCGACTTCAAAACGAATGTTTGAGAATTGTTTTTTCGTTGCAATAATCCGTTTTGCAAACTATCATTCGCTCTTTTGAAATAGCCCAATTCAACATAAACCTTGGTACTATCGCCTCGACCAGCAAATAATCCATATTCAGAAAAACGTTGACTTAAATCTGAAAATTGATTCGATATTTTGTTTTTTTCTTGATTGTCTTCCATTTTTAGGCCGGTTCCAATCCAGTTTTTGTTAAAATGATAACGAATTTGGGATTGGTTTCTGATGAATTTTGATGTAGAAACTACAGCGTCACTTTTCAAGAAACTTCCTTGGTTTTGAATGGTCCAATTTTTAAACTTGAAAGCACCATTCAGAATATGACGATTTCCCGAAAAATTGTCAGCGAAGTCCAGTTTTTCAAATTGGTAAACCAAATTTCCTTTTTCAGGCAAGGCAAAATGCAATCCCGAAACCAAATAACTTTGATTTCCTATTGTAGTTGTCGGAAGATTCCAATCTCTTCCGAATTCAATGTTGTAAAGACGCTCAACGGAGTTGAAATTTTTCTGTATAAGTTGGTAATTAGCAAACGCATCTACTTTCCATATTTTCGAAAACAACCTTTGTTTGGTATTTATTTTTGCAGCCAAACCTTGATTATTAGAATCATCCTTCGAAGAAAAAAGATTTTTGTCATTATTGCTCAAGCCAATTTCAAAATCAACTGAAGTTTTTTCGGTGGGTGTGTATTTCCCCAAAAATGTGGCCACTTGAATTTTTGTTGGAGCAATTAATTGAATAATGGGTTCGTAATTTCCCTGCGGAATGGAATTTATAGGTGCTACATATTCATAAATTCGGCTGATTGCCGCTGCATTTGACAGAATATAATTTCCTTTATTATTACCAACTAAACTAAATCGAACATTGAATAATTCGTCTTGAGGATTATTCGAATATTCAAAAATTTCTACAGCGTTTACCAAAGTTTTTTTATACAATATTTTATTGTCAGAATAGGAATCTACATAAGCTGACGGTGCTGTCATTAGGTTTGGATTGTCGCCAGCATTAGATAATATTTGAGCTTGTTCTGTCGAAAGATTTTGTTGCAAAGGTTGGTTTTTCAAATCACCTTCAGAATATAAATAACCGCCAAAACTCCATTTTTTACTTTCGTGACTTCCTCCAGCATAGGTTACAAATCGAGTGTAATTCCTATCGGAATATTGATATTCAATAACAATTCGCATTTCGGAAGTGATGGTAAATAAAGGTGTAAACACAATTTCGCCAGCATTATAATCTATAGTATAATCGTTGTTTTCGCCTCGTTTCAAAAGGATTCCGTTGACATAAACTCGCTCTGAGCCTGAAATCACGAGAACATACAATTCGCCATTTTGCCCTTTTAATTTATAAGGACCTTGATTGCCTTCTTGACCTGCAAAACTACTTTTGGCATATTGCCCTTTGACCAATGCAGCCGATGCAAAAACATTGGTTTTGTTTTCTTCTGTTCCAAAGTCGAAAGTAGCAGCAATTCCCTGAACCTTCTTGTTGAAATTCAGGAATTGGGATTTGTGATTTTCAAGAAAAACATCGCCCGCTCGAATGTTCCATTTGTCACTGAAAATTTCCATAAAAACATTGTCAAACTGATCCAGTTTTTGCGAATAACCACCATCTTGCAAAGGGATATTACTGTCTTGGAGCGAGGCTCTCAAACTCACTTTTTCAGAAAGTTTTCCAGTGATTTGTAAATCTAGATTCGAGTTTAAAACTGTGTTTTGGTTGTTGCCCACAGTAACTCCGCGAGTGATGCTTCCAGAAGTATTCAGCCCATCAAAAGGGATGACTTTTTTCTGTTCATTCTCTTCAATTTTATATAAATTTTCTTTGGTGACGTCGTTACTAACCACACGATTGGAGTCGTAAATATGATATTCTTTGGTAAGAGCATCGGGGAGTTTTAAGTAATACGCTGTTATGAAATCAGAATTTAAAGGGAATTTTTCGTTTAAAATGAGAGTCCCTTTTTCGAAATTTATTTTGTAGTAAGAAGTGTCAATGGGTTTTTCATTGGCGTCAAGCAATTTAAAAAAGCTAGCGTTGATACTAACATTTTCGAGGTGAATAGTGTCGAGTGAAACCGGTATTTTTTTTGTTTTGTACAACGAATTGGTTTCCTGTGCTCGTAGCCCAGAAAAATAGATCATCGTCAACAAAAACAATACTTTTTTCAACATAAAGAGTATAACGTCTATACGTCAAAAGTAGTGTATTCTATAAAATAATTAGGGGAAGTCTTAACTTTAACATCAAATTCCAAATTAACTTTCCTTTGTTACAATTTGCATCGTTTCGCGGCTCACTTGTTTCAATAAAACGGTTTTGTTTTGTTCGACTGTTTGAGCTGCCTTGTCGTTGAAATGCCTAATGGTATATAAAGTAACGTCTTCTGTATAATCTACTTTGAATTTTTTTGCCAAAATAGGATTCAAATCTTTAAAATTTCCAAATTTGTCCTCAACACAAACAGAGAAACTAATTGCGGAATTCTGAATTAGATTTACTTTTAGTTTAAATTGGTGAAATAAAGCAAAGATTTCGCTAATGTTTTCTTCCATAATAAAGGAGAAATCTATAGAAGAAAGCGAAATTAATAGTTGGTTTCTTTTAACAATGAAACTAGGAATTTGCCATTCGGAATCAGAACCTTTTGAGACACAAGTTCCAGGTAAAGAAGGATTTATAAAAGATTTTACATACAAAGGAATTTCTTTTTTTTGTAAAGGTTGCAAGGTTTTTGGATGAATAACGGTTGCTCCATAAAACGCCATTTCAATTGCTTCACGATAGGAAATATGACTAAGCAAGCTAGCGTTTTCAAAATATCGCGGATCAGCATTCATCACTCCTGGAACGTCTTTCCAGATGGTTACGCTTTCGGCATTGAGACAATATGCAAAGATTCCAGCAGTATAATCCGAACCTTCACGACCTAAGGTTGTGGTGAAATTATTTTCGTCAGAACCCAAAAATCCTTGAGTGATATTTAATATTTTTCTTTTTACATTTTTGGCAATATTTTTTTGGGTCAAATCCCAATCTACTTCTGCATCTCGATAATTTGAATTGGTTTTTATAAAGTTTCTCACGTCAATCCATTGGGTTTTTATACCCATAAAATTCATAAAATGGCTCAAAACAGTTGTCGAAATCAATTCGCCATAACTCACGATTTGATCATAAACAAAATTGTAATTAGGCGATTTGTTGTTGGCTAAGAAATATTCCAAGTCTGAAAATTGTTTATTTACCGCACTAAAAACTTCGTTTTTTTCGTCTTCAAATAAATCCAAAAGGATTTGATTGTGGTATTTTTTTACTTCTTGGACAGATGATTGCAATTCTGGCGATTTGTCGAAATAGTTTTTTATTACTACCTCAAGGGCATTTGTAGTTTTTCCCATTGCTGAAACTACCAACAAAACATCTTCGTAACCTACTTTTTGTAAAACGTCATATACGTTTTTAATTCCTTTGGCGTCTTTTACAGAAGCGCCACCAAATTTGAATACTCTCATTTAAAATTCAGATTTCAGATTTCAGATTTCAGATTAATGGTTGAAATTTGAAAGCAATTTGTTTATGTGTTTATTTTTTTCTAATTGTTCTTTGGATGTGAATGTCTAAATATTTTCCAGTTCTTACTCTCTCTCCTTTGGAGAGGGTTGAGGAGAGGATTTTTATTTCAATCTATTATCCACAAAATAGTTGATTCCTGCTTCGTCCATTTGAGCTACTTTCCAATCGTCAAGAATTTTTGCTCCTGATTTTTTATAGAAATCAATTGCGGGTGTGTTCCAGTCTAAAACGTTCCATTCAATTCTTCTAACATTATCTCTTTTCCCTTGTTTCATTATTTCAGAATACAATGCATAACCTAAACCTGTCCCTCTCATTTTATCTTTCACAACTAAATCTTCAAGGTGAATCGTTTTCCCTTTCCAAGTTGAATAGCGATAATAATACAAAGCAATCCCAACAATTTGCTTTGCCTGTTCGCTATTGCTCGGGTCTGATTTTACCTCGGCAACAAAAACATAAAATAAAGGTACTGGACCAAAACCATCACGAATTAAATCTTCAACTGTAATTAAAACAGCGTCAGGTTCTTTTTCGAAATCGGCCAATTCTTGAATAAGCCCTAAAACGGCTTCCATATCTTCAGGATTTCCTTTTCTGATAGTCATAATTTCTTAATTTAAATGGCTCATTAGCTTAAAAAAGTATGCTTTTTTTTGGAAAAATTAATACTTTGGATGACAAATATACAATTATGATAAACGAACTAAATAAAATAATATCATTTTCACAAAAAACCCGATATTTGTGACTTCAAAACAACTATATCGATTTCGTAATGGAAGAACGCAACAAGACTTTAGGAGAATTTATCATCGAAAACCAAAATGCTTTTCAATATTCGTCTGGCGAATTATCTCGGATAATCAATTCGATTCGATTAGCGGCAAAAGTGGTCAACTACAAAGTCAACAAAGCTGGGTTAGTTGATATTGTTGGTGCTGCAGGAGAACAAAATATTCAAGGAGAAGATCAGCAAAAATTAGATGTTTATGCTAATGAAATTTTCATTCAAACCTTGATTAATCGCGAGATTGTATGTGGTATCGCTTCTGAAGAAAATGATGATTTTATTACGGTGCAAGGTTCTGACAATGGTCATAACAATAAATACGTTGTTTTAATGGATCCGCTCGATGGTTCATCAAACATTGATGTGAATGTTTCGGTAGGAACTATCTTTTCGGTTTATAGGCGAGTAACTCCAATAGGTTCTCCAGTAACTTTAGAAGATTTTTTGCAACCCGGAATTAATCAAGTGGCTGCGGGATATGTGATTTATGGAACATCGACAATGCTGGTTTATACTACTGGTCACGGTGTAAACGGGTTTACTTTGAATCCCGCCATTGGCACATTTTATCTTTCGCATCCAAAAATGGAATTCCCAAAAGACGGAACTATTTACTCCATCAACGAAGGAAACTATGTTCATTTTCCTCAAGGTGTAAAAAATTATTTAAAATATTGTCAACTTGAAGAAGAAGATAGACCTTATACTTCTCGCTATATTGGAAGTCTAGTTTCTGACATACACAGGAATATGATAAAAGGGGGGATTTATTTGTATCCAACGAGTTCAAAAGCTCCAAAAGGAAAATTGAGATTGCTTTATGAATGTAATCCTATGTCTTTTATAGTCGAACAAGCCGGAGGAAAAGCATCCAACGGATTTAACAGAATAATGGAAATTTTACCAACAGAATTACACGAAAGAGTTCCTTTCTTCTGTGGCAGTAATAATATGGTCGAAAAAGCGGAAGAGTTTATGCGATTAGCTGAATTGAGCAAATATTGAAAAAGAAATATTATGAATTTAAACCATTAAGAAGTTAAGAGTAAAACTTAATGAAACTTAATTTCTTAATGGTTTAAATTCATAATATTACTTATTCATATGCTCCATTTCATAAATAAAAGTATCTAAATCCACTTTTCTATCTATTAATGAAAGGGCTTTGTCAACAATATAATTTACATTTTCGGGAGTAAATCCTAATGCTAAACCAAGTTTTCGCAACATTGAATCCTGTTTGTCTCCCAGATGGTGGTCTATATGAACTATCCTAGCTAAATCATACATACGCTCTAACCTCTCAGTACGTAAATAGGGTGGATTGATAGGATATTTTAAAGGATTTTCTAAAATTTCTTCATATTCTGTTTCCGAAATATCAAGATTTCTTGCCAGCCTGTCTAAAAATGCTTGTTCTTCTGGAGCAACTTTTCCGTCAGCAAGTGCCACACGAACAATTGCAGAAAAATGTCCTTTGTTTCTTTGTTTGAATTCGTTATCGAATAAGTCTGAAATTGACATAATATTGGGTTTTAGTCTTACAAAGATAATTCTATTTCGATTTTAAAGAAAGTCAATTTCTGATTATTTTCTTATTTTAGTGAAATAAACAAGGCGAGAATTGCTTTTAACACTATTGGTTCAAACTTTTTTCAAAATAAATTGTAAGTTTGACAACCCCTAATCTTTAAAACTATTTATAATGACAGAATTTTGGATTTTTTTTGAAAAAGGGTTAAGGCATATTCTTAACTTATTTGCTTACGACCACATCTTATTTCTAATTGCGTTAACTGTTCCTTACGCATTCAAAGACTGGAAAAGATTGCTTATTTTGATTACCATTTTTACAGTTGGTCACACTTTAGCTTTGTTGTTATCCGTTTTTGGTGTGATTATTATTAGAGGTAATTTGTCCGATTTTTTAATTCCAATAACTATTCTCATTGTGGCTTTTTTCAATCTTTTTACGGCAGGAAAATCATCAAAACAGGAAAGCATAAGTGTGATTGGTTTCATCACTTTGTTTTTTGGAATTATCCACGGATTGGGTTTTGCTGGTTATTTTAAAACAATACTTGCAGGTTCGTCACAGTCGAAATTATTACCAATATCGGAGTTTTCATTAGGTATAGAAGCCTCACAAATAATTGTAGTTTTCATAGTGCTTATACTTTCGTATATTGTTCAAACGTTCTTCCGATTTTCAAAGCGCGATTGGACATTAGTAATGTCGTCTTTTGTAATAGGAGTGGTTTTGCCAATGATTATCTCTAGCGAAATTTGGAATAGATAAAAGAAAAATGGAAAAGAAAAAATTAAATAAATACGACAAAGCTTACCTTCGAATTGCCAAAGAATGGAGTCTTTTGTCCTACTGCAAGCGAAAACAAGTGGGTGCCATAATCGTTCGGGACAAAATGATTATTTCTGATGGATACAACGGAACGCCATCTGGTTTCGAAAATTGTTGCGAAGATAATGAAGGCTTGACTAATTGGTATGTTCTTCACGCTGAGGCAAATGCTATTTTAAAAGTTGCCAGATCGACGCAAACTTGTGAAGGGGCTACACTTTATATCACCCTTTCGCCTTGTAAAGAATGCAGCAAATTGATTCATCAATCGGGGATAAAAAGAGTCGTTTATCAAATAGGTTACAGAGACACTTCGGGAGTAGATTTTCTTGTGAAAGCAGGGGTAATCGTAGAACAAATAGAGGTTTTAGAATAAATGAAAATCAATTCCAAATATTTTCCAACACTACTATTTGTAACGCTTGCTCTTGGAATTCTTCTTGGCGGATGGTTGAATTTCCCAGGTCAGAATCAGTTTTTTGCCAAAAACAATTCAAAAAATAAACTCAATAAACTGATTGATTTTATAAACAACGAATATGTCGATAGCGTCAACACAGATTCCATCGTGAGCCATACTGTCGATGCTATTTTGGCTGAACTCGACCCACATTCTATTTATCTTCCTCCAAGTGAACAAACGCAAATTGCCGAAAGTATGCGAGGCGATTTTGTGGGGATTGGTGTGAATTTTTATATGTATAAAGATTCATTGGCGATAATAAAAACTATTGAAAATGGTCCTTCGGAAAAAGCCGGAATCAAATCAGGCGACCGAATTCTGTATGCTGACAAAACGAAATTATTTGGTCGAAAACTTCCGACAGATACTTTATTTTCCAAACTAAAAGGAGAAGAAGGTTCAGAAATTGAAGTTACGGTTTACAGAAAATCAGCGCGAAAAAATATTAAAATCAAAATAAAAAGAGGTGTCATTCCTATAAAAAGTGTTGATGCAGCCGCACTTTTAAATCCAACAACTGGTTACATAAAAATCAATCGTTTTGCCGAAACTACTTATGATGAGTTCAAAACAGGTTTGACTAAGTTAAAACAAGAAGGCGCAAAATCACTCGTCATCGATCTTAGGAATAATGGCGGTGGATATATGGAACAAGCTATTGCTATTGCTGATGAATTCTTGAAGGACAAACAATTAATTGTTTTTACAAAAAACAAAAAAGGAACGATTGAAAAGACTTTTGCCACTAAAGCAGGAAGTTTTGAAACTGGGGATTTATTTGTTTTAATTGATGAAAACAGCGCTTCGGCAAGTGAGATTCTAGCAGGAGCAATTCAGGATAATGATAGAGGAACCATTGTTGGACGTCGTTCTTTTGGTAAAGGATTGGTGCAACGCGAAATGGA
This sequence comes from Flavobacterium sp., assembly GCF_028712645.1. Lineage (GTDB taxonomy): Bacteria > Bacteroidota > Bacteroidia > Flavobacteriales > Flavobacteriaceae > Flavobacterium. Next base: position 14,018 of record NZ_JAQTPQ010000038.1, read on the forward strand.
TTTTGATGATGGATCAGCAGTACGATTGACTATTGCTAGATATTATACGCCAACAGGTCGTTCGATTCAAAAATCCTATTCGAAAGGGAATGAAGAATATTTCAAGGAATCAGATTCTCGATTTACAAACGGAGAATTATTCAACAAAGACAGTATAAAAACGCCAAAAACCTTAAAATACAAAACGCCAAAAGGTAAAATTGTTTACGGAGGAGGCGGTATTGTTCCAGATATTTTTATCCCACTTGAAACAGATCAAGAAAAAGGACATACTGCTTATTTATTGCAATCGGGAATTTTGGGGCAATTTGTTTTTGAACAATTAGATCGCGACAGAGATGCTTTCAAAGGTTTGTCATTTGAACAATTTAGAGCCAAAATGGAGAAAACCGATTTATATTTCGATGCTTTTCAAAAATTTATATTCACCTCAGGAATGGATATGAATATTGATAAAAATAAATCTCTTGTAAAACGTTTTTTGGCAGCAGAATTTGCTCGTCAGTTATTTAGCGAAAGCAAATTTTACGAAATTATATTACAAGATGATGCGATGGTTAATTCGATAATCAAGAAATAACAAAATCAAATACTACTTTTCGGCATCCCAATCTTTTCTATAGCGAATAAGTTCATCGTCTATCATTTTTTTAGACGTATTTAATAAAAAGGTTGGGTCTTCAGAATATATTGGCGGGAAAAAAGTCATTTTTATTTCAGTTGTAGGTTTGCCAAAACATTTCAAAAAATGAGGAATAAAGGTGTCGTTTCCAACGAAGGCATCCGTTTTTACTTTATAATCTATAGCCACGGGAATGAGTGCTGATTTAATTTTCGTAGCCATTACAAAAGAGCCATAATTAAAATTGACCGTGGTAGGCAAAATGTCAGTTGTGCCTTCAGGGAAATTAATGATTGAATATCCTTTGCCAAGAACTTCCCGAATGTTTTCGGCAGTATTCTGTCTGCTTTTCTCACACTTTCTGTCAACAAATAAAACTCCAGACACTTTACAAACATACCCAATAAGAGGCCACGATTCTACTTCTTTTTTTCCTACAGTAAAGGCGTGAACTTGACTTACAATAGCAATTGGGTCTAAATAGGAACGGTGATTGGCTACAATTAATCCTTGCGTCACAGGCTTTTTTCCGTAAACAATTATTCGAATACCTAAAATAAAATTTGTTATTCGGATTAAAAAATCACGTAATAATACTCCTTTTTTGAAATTAGTTTCTTTGCGCCAAAAAAAACTTAAAAAGAAGAAAATAACTGAAAAAAAGGAAACGTATATAGCAAAAAGAAGAAATCGTATAAAGCCTAATAAAAATGAAAACATAGATGTAGTTTTTACAGAAATTGTAAATCTACACTATTTTTCGAGGTATTTGTGTTATTTGAATGTTACTTCTTGATACTATCGTGAGATTGAGTTTGAATCCCGTTATTCCATAAAGTAAGAATATCGGTTGCCACGGCAGCACCACTTCCAGCAGCAATAGCAACTTGGCTTCTCCATCCAGCCAGTGTTCCTGTTACATAAATTCCTTCAGTAACTTTGTGGTCGCTGTTTTTGAGTTGGATTCTTTGTTTTTCGACAAGTGTTTTCTGATGTGGTTCAACATAGTGCATCAAACTTTCAATGGCGAAAGTATTGGAGTAACCTATTGCCACTACAATAATTTTCGATTGATACGTATTCTTGTTGGTGGTTATTACGAATTCAGAAAATTTCCCTTCTACTTTCAGGACTTTTTCACCTGGAATTTGTTCGATATGCGGATAAGTTTCTGATAAATGCTGAATGCTTTCAAGTAATAAATCAGAACCTAATTTGCCTGGAGTTATTCCATAAGCATTATTAATTACAGCTTCCTGAAGAGAAGATGTTTTTTGATGTGTAATGATTCCAATTTTTTTATCAATGACAAAAGGTTTGTTTTTCGCAGAGCCCAAAACAAGAGCACACGACATTCCTGAAACGCCACCGCCAAGTATTAAAACATCAAACATAATTAGAATTTATCATTCATTTTTTCTTCAATATTCTTTGACATTCTAAAAATGAGAAGAATTAAAACAGCACAAATTGAAGCGGCAATTCCAATGAAAGCTATCATGCTGTTTCCCTCAAGAGGATGTTTGAAATCAAGAAGAGTGACATTAAACACAATTAAGCCCAAAGCCAAAAAAACCAATATGTTAGTAAATATTTTCATAAAATAGTATTTTGTTTTTATAAAAAACAGAAAGAATTAGTATCAGCTTTTATTTTGAATAATCAGTTTAAAAAAATCTAGACTGTTTTTTATAAAAGATAAAGGGGTAAATTTATAAAAATTTATTTTAGACAAACAAACCTTTAACATTAGCGGCGAATAATTTAACAGCAATTGCCAAAAGTACCACGCCAAAAGCTTTTCTGATGACTCCTAAACCATTTTTCCCCAGCATTTTTTCGATTTTTGCCGAAGATTTCAAAACGATATAAACAATGATAATATTCAAAACAATCGCGATAACAATATTTATGGTTTGAAATTGGGCTTTCAACGATAATAATGTAGTCATCGTTCCAGCTCCTGCAATTAGCGGAAATGCAATGGGAACTATTGAGGCAGAACTTGCCTCCTCATCTCGATAAAGACGAATGCCTAGAATCATTTCGAGCGCTAAAAAAAACAATACAAACGAACCGGCAACGGCAAATGAATGGACATCAATTCCTATAAGATTCAGTAATTCTTCTCCAATAAAAAGGAAAATAATCATAATAAAACCAGCTACTAACGAAGCTTTTTCGGATTCGATATGACCGTGTTTTGCTCTCAAATCGACAATAATAGGAATCGTTCCTACAATATCAATTACGGCAAAAAGCACCATACTAACGGTAATTATTTCTTTAAAATCCAGTTGCATAATTTCTCTATTTATGGGGCAAAAGTAGTATATTCTATAGGTTTATAAATCAATTTAAGGTTATTATTTGGCAAGGATCAACTAGAATGAATGTCGCCAATATTTTTTATAGTCCTAAATCAAATTTTAACTGTACTATTTTGGAACCAAAAATTCAAAAATTCCCTTTCAAAATTCAGAATTGCAAAGTATATTTGCAAAATGTTTCAACTAGGAAAAACCATCGTATCAGAAGATATTCTTGAAAAAGAATTTGTTTGTAATTTATCAGCTTGCAAAGGTGCTTGTTGCGTCGATGGCGATGCTGGCGCACCTTTAAATGAGGCTGAAACCAAGATTTTGGAAGAAATTTATCCAATAGTAAAACCTTTTCTACGCAAAGAAGGCATTGCTGCCATCGAGGCACAAGGCACTTGGACAAAAGGAACTGATGGCGATCTTGAAACTCCTTTAATTGACAATAAAGATTGTGCTTACGTTATTTATGACGGAAAAACGGCACTTTGCGGCATCGAACAAGCCTACAATCAAGGTGAAGTCGCCTGGAAAAAACCTGTTTCCTGTCACTTATATCCTATTCGTGTCAAAGATTTCACAGAATTTTTTGCCGTGAATTATGACAAGTGGGAAATTTGCGATGATGCCTGTTCTTTAGGCAAAGAACTCGAAGTTCCCGTTTATAAATTTGTCAAGGAAGCACTCATTCGAAGATTTGGAGAGGATTGGTATTTAGAACTCGAAAAAGTAGCGGAAGAACTCAAAAAATAATTTTCCAAAAAGGACAATTTTACTTTTTCATAATTTTAAACTCCTATATTTTACGGTATCTCGTCGTGTTTTTTATTTTTTAAAACACTGATATTTAGCATTTTAATATTTGTAATGAAAATCATTTAAATTCTTCACATTTGTTAAAAACTCAAGCCGATTGTGAATAAGTTTGGCTTTTTATAACCGCAAGAATTCACAATCTTTGTAATCGACGAAAACATAAATATTCGTTAAAATTTCAAAAAATAAAAAATAGCAATGCCACAAGTTGAACCAATCTTACAAGAAAACAAAAATCGTTTTGTCATTTTCCCAATCAAGCATCATGATATCTGGGAGTTTTATAAAAAAACTGAAGCAAGTATTTGGACTGCCGAAGAAATAGATTTAGCTCAAGATATGAGCGATTGGAACAATAAATTAAGTGAAGACGAAAAATATTTTGTAAAACATATTCTAGCATTTTTTGCTGCTTCGGATGGAATTGTAAACGAGAACTTGGCACAAAATTTCATTAACGAAGTACAATATGCCGAGGCAAAATTCTTCTACGGTTTTCAAATAATGATGGAAAACATTCATAGCGAAACCTATTCGCTTTTGATTGATACTTATGTAAAAGACGAAGCTGAAAAAGATGAGCTATTTACAGCAATAGAAGTTTTTCCAGCAATCAAGAAAAAAGCAGAATGGGCTTTGAAATGGATAGAATCAGATTCTTTTGCCGAAAGATTAATCGCTTTTGCAGCCGTTGAAGGCATTTTCTTTTCTGGAAGTTTTTGTTCTATTTTTTGGTTAAAAAAACGTGGTTTGATGCCTGGGTTAACATTTTCTAACGAATTAATTTCTCGTGACGAAGGCGTTCACTGTGATTTTGCTGTGCATTTGCACAATCATCATTTGAAACATAAGGTTTCTAAAGCACGTATCAGAGAAATTATTGTTGATGCTTTAGACATTGAAAGAGAATTTATTACTGAGTCGATTCCTGTGAGTTTGAT
>NZ_JAQTPQ010000278.1 GCF_028712645.1 Flavobacterium sp.
ATTTTGCATTTTGTTATGGGGTCTGAACCCAATAAAAGTTGGGGTTTAACAAATAAAATAGCAAATTAATGAATAGTATTGATGTATCAATAATAGTTTTTTATATTCTATTAACAATAGGTATTGGAGTTTGGATTTCAAGAAAAGCCTCTCAAGGATTAGATGATTATTTTTTAGGAGGAAATTCTATAAAATGGTACTATCTTGGGTTGAGTAATGGTTCGGGGATGTTCGACGTTTCTGGAACGGCTTGGATGGTTGGAGTATTGTTTTTATATGGAGTAAAAAGTTTCTTTTTTATGTGGCTTTGGCCTATATGGAATCAAATTTTTGTGATGATGTTCTTGGCTGTTTGGATTCGTAAATCCAATACGATGACAGGATCCGAATGGATTTTAACTCGTTTTGGTAATGACAAAGCGGGGAAAGCTTCGCATATCATAGTAGCTGTTTTTGCTATTATTTCAACCATTGGTTTCATAGCTTATTTTTTTGAAGGAATCGGGAAGTTTATGACCATTATTTTACCTTGGGATTTAGCCTTGCATTTTGGAGATTTGATGTTGTTAAATTCGGAACAGTCCTATGCTTTACTTATCATCTTTTTAACTACAATCTATACCATCAAAGGTGGAATGTTTTCGGTAGTTGCAACAGAGGTTTTGCAATATGGAATTATGGTAATTTCAGGTTTACTAGTTGCAAGCTACGCTTTTATCAATTATACTGATGTTCAAATTAATTCGGTTATTACAGAAGAATGGAAAAATGTATTTTTCTCTGCTGAATTAGGATCACATTGGGGCGATAAATTCCAAGCTTTCAATAATTTGATAGATACCGAAGGCTACAAAATGTTTGGTTCTTTGGTAGGAATGTCTTTATTCAAAGGTTTTTTTGCAAGTATTGCTGGACCAACACCTAGTTATGATTTACAACGAATTCTTTCGACCAAATCGGTTAAAGAAGCGGCTTATATGAGTGGGTTTACGAACCTAATTTTATTTATTCCAAGATATTTATTAATTGCAGGAATTGTTGTTATTGCTTTAGTGACTTTGGCTCCTGAAATGGCTGCTAATCCTCATTTGACTGGAGCTGACCTAGAAGTAATAATGCCAAAAGTGATTAATCTTCACATTCCGGTGGGAATTAAAGGTTTATTATTGGCTGGTTTATTGGCGGCTTTTATGTCAACATTTTCCGCATTTGTAAATGCAGGACCAGCGTATATCGTAAATGATTTGTATAAAAAATATTTCAAAGCCAACGAAACCAGTGCACACTATATCAAAATAAGTCAAATCGCTTCTTTTATTGTGGTAGGATTAGGTGTTTTTATGGGTTTCTTTGCCGATTCGATAAATTCCTTAACTTTATGGATTACAAGTGCTTTATTTGGGGGTTATGTAGCAGCCAATTTCTTAAAATGGATTTGGTGGCGATTTAATGGTTGGGGCTATTTTTGGGGAATGTTTTCAGGATTAGTAGTTGCCTCTTTAGAGTTTGTTTTAGATCAAAACAAAGCAAATTTTGCACCTGGAACTTTACTGCATACCATTTCAGGAATGCAAGCCATTTATTTATTTCCAGTTATATTAGCTTTTTCTACCTTGGGTTGTATTTTAGGAACTTTTCTAAGCAAACCAACCGATATGGAAGTGTTAAAATCATTTTATACCAATGTAAGACCTTGGGGTTTTTGGAAACCAGTTTATAATATATTAAAAAGTGAAAATCAAAATTTTGAAAAAAACGATGATTTCTGGAAAGATATGCTCAACTGCGTTATCGGAATTGTTTGGCAATCAAGTATGATTGTATTGCCTGTATTTTTCATTATCAGAGATTATCCAAAAGCAATAATTTCGTTAGTAGTATTTTTGGCTACTTCGATTATTTTAAAATATACTTGGCTAGATAAAGTTCGAAAAATTGCAGATTAATTTTTTTAAAAATAAACCCGAAAGTTGTAAAATTAAGTTTAACAAATAAATCAAATAGAGTGAGCACAATTCCTTGGCAAGAAAGACCTGAAAATAGTAACGAAGTAATTTGGAGATATTCAGAAAATCCAATTATTGACCGATATGCTATTCCATCATCAAACAGTATTTTTAATAGTGCGGTTGTTCCTTTTGGGGACGGATTTGCGGGTGTTTTTAGATGTGATAACAAAGCCGTGCAAATGAATATTTTTGCTGGTTTTAGTAAAGATGGAATCAATTGGGATATTAATCACGAACCAATTGAAATGAAAGCTGGTAATACTGAAATGATAGAATCAGCCTATAAATATGACCCTCGTGTGGTATTTATCGAAGATCGTTATTGGATTACTTGGTGTAATGGCTATAATGGACCAACTATTGGAATTGGCTATACTTTTGATTTCGTAGAATTTTTTCAATGTGAAAATGCTTATTTGCCTTTCAACAGAAATGGGGTTTTATTTCCACAAAAAATTAACGGAAAATACGCAATGTTAAGTCGCCCGAGCGATAACGGTCACACGCCTTTTGGCGATATTTGGATTAGTTATAGTCCAGATATGAAATATTGGGGAGAACACCGTTTGGTAATGAAACCAACACCTTTTGAAGATAGTGCTTGGCAATGTACCAAAGTTGGTGCAGGCCCAATTCCTATTCTTATTGATGAGGGTTGGTTGATGATGTACCACGGAGTGATTAATACCTGTAACGGTTTTCGTTATGCAATGGGTGCAGCTATTTTAGATAAAGATCAGCCAAATAAGGTCAAATACAGAACACAACCTTATTTATTAGGGCCAGCTAAGCTATACGAACAAGTGGGTGATGTAGCTAATGTGGTTTTTCCTTGTGCTGCTTTACATGACATAAAAGAAGATAAATTAGCCGTATATTACGGTGCTGCAGATACTGTTGTAGCGATGGCATTTGGTAAATTAAGTGAAGTAATTCAATTTACAAAAGATAATAGTTTATAAGATAAAATATGGTTGTAAAATTGAAATGGTTAACAGTTACTTTAGGTTTTATTTCGATAATTGGTTGTGCCCAATCCAAAAAAGGAATTATTCCCAAAAGCTATGTTGCCTATAAAACTGTCGATAAAATTGTAATCGATGGTGATGAGTCTGATGTTTCGTGGTCAAAAGTAGATTGGTCTGATCCTTTTATTGATATTGAAGGTATCGACAAACCAAAGTATAACACAAAAGTGAAAATGCTTTGGGACGAAAATAACTTTTATATCTTAGCTAAAATGGAGGAGCCAAACGTTTGGGCCAACTTAAAACAGCGAGATACCATTATTTTTTATAACAATGATTTTGAAGTTTTCATCGATCCAGATGGTGATACTTTTAATTATTATGAATTGGAAATAAATGCGTTAAATACAGCTTGGGATTTATTTTTAACAAAACCTTACAGAGAAAATGACAACGTTGTCTTAAACGATTGGAACATTCCAGGGTTAAAATCGTCAGTTAAAATTAATGGAACATTAAATAATCCAAACGATACCGATGAAGGTTGGATGTTAGAAATGGCCATTCCATGGGCAGCCTATAAAACTTCCTATTTTGATAAAAATGTTCCAATAAATAAATTTTGGAGAGTAAATTTCTCTAGAGTCAATTGGCAACATTCCATTATTGACGGTCAATACGAACGTAAAAAAGATACAAAAGGTAAATTTTTGCCAGAGTATAATTGGGTTTGGTCGCCACAAGGTGTGATTAATATGCACGAACCTGAGAAATGGGGTTATGTTTATTTTTCTTCGAAAGAAGGAAAAGATACTTTTACGATTCCGCAGGATGAAAAAGTGAAATGGGAATTATATACTTTATACAGGGCTCAAAAAGAATATTATCAAAAACACAAAGTGTGGGCAAAATCTTTAGCCAATCTTACTAAAGAAACCATTAGTGTTGACAATAAAATTTTAAAACTTGTTTTAGAAAATCATTCAACAGGGTTTAATATTTCAGTAAGAAGTCCTTTTTCAAATAACACATTAATTATTAAACAAGATGGTAAAATTATATCAAACTAAGAAAACGATGAAACTACTACCTAAGTTATTATTTTTTGTATTTACATTAAGTATTATTTCATGCGTTAGCAAAAAAGAAGTTGGAAGCCAACAATTAACTACTGATGTTAAAACACCATTTAAATTTGGTGTATGGATTACAGCTGACGCTAAAAGAAGCAATGAATCTTATAGCAAAGAGTTCAAAAAATACAAAGACGGCGGAATCGATGAAGTATTAATCAACACCAATGCTGATCCAGAATTATTAAAAAAATTAGTTCCAGTAGCCACTAAAGAAGGCTTGAAAGTGCATACTTGGATTATGACTATG
>NZ_JAQTPQ010000279.1 GCF_028712645.1 Flavobacterium sp.
GAAGATTGCAACAAAACCGTTTTCTTGATTCCGTTTTTCAAAGTGTCAATTGGATTGGCAAAATCAAATTTAATTCCTCCCAAATTTTTCACGATTGGATGCTTACTAATTGGGTAAACTAGCGGTGCAAATTTCCAATTGAATTCCTGATATTGAGTCGCACTTCCTTGTTCACCAGTGGCTAATTTCATTGGACTTCCTTGCTCATCTTTTACCAAATCAGGATTGATTCTGAATCCGTATTTAAAGAACATATCGTTCAAATTCAAATCTCTAGGAAAAGCTAAAGTCGAACCAGTTGAATTATATAAACTGTCCATTTCTATTGCCACTTGGTCAATAAGCCACAAGGTTTTTCCACCGTTGATAATGAATTGATCCAAGACTTGCTTCTCAGCATCCGAAAATTGTTCAGTTGGTTTGGCAATAACCGCCAAGTCGTATTCCTGCAAAGCTTCCAAACTTCCAATTGGATTTTTGGTAACAGAATCTAAGGTGAAAGGAGCAATATGGTAACTTTCTCGAACCTGCATCAGCAATTTGGCAATCTGAACATCTTGAAGTTCACCGTTTCCCTTGATGACGGCGACTTTTTTCTGTTTTTCTTTGGTGATTTTATTGATTCCATCGGCAATAGAATATTCTAAATGTTGCACGGAACCAACTACTTTTTGCGTAGTCGAAGCTCCCATAATATTTTTTAACAAAGGAATATTAACTTCCTTGTTGTTGTAAACCGCGATCGCCCAAGGAAAAACCATTGCTTGTGATTGTTTTCCTTTGTCGTCAACGGTTATGTTTATTGGTGTGAGACCTTTTCGATACAGCTCTTTGATGTTATCCATACTTTCGTCTTCGTTTTCCAAAGGATCTACAAATTCGAAAACAATATTTTTGTTATAGGCTTGAAATTCTTCTAATAAATCTTGAGTTTCGCTTTGCAAACGCTTGAATTCAGCGGGTAAATCGCCTTGCAAATAGATTTTTACATACAACGGATTTTGCACCTGCTTGATGATATTCAATGAAGTTGAAGAAAGCGTAAATCTTTTGTCTTTGGTTAAATCAAAGCGGTGGAATAATTGATTTCCAATACCATTGACAATCAGTAAAATGGCAATGGTAATCAATAAAGTTTTGAGGTTACTTTTTTTAATGGGTATCATTACGATTTAATGGATTTTAGATTATACACAGTAAACGAAAGAAACAAAATCGTTACACTTGCAAAATAAATTACATCCCGAGTGTCAATCACGCCACGACTCATACTTTTGAAATGATCTTGCATTCCAATACTTGAAATTACACTTTGAAAACTCGTGATAATGTTTGCCAAACTTTCGAATCCAAAATAAAAGAAGAAGCACAAAAAAACAGCTACTATAAAAGCCACAATTTGATTTTCGGATAGGGTAGAAGTGAAGATTCCAATCGCGGAATAAGCTGCAATCAAGAATAATAATCCGAAATAAGAACCCATTGTGCTGCCCATATCGATGTTTCCTTCGGGCGAACCTAAACTAGAAATGACCCAAACATAAATAAAGGTTGGGATAATTGCCATAACAATCAACAGCAACGAACCCAGAAATTTTCCGTTCACAATTTGCCAAATACTTAATGGTTTTGTCAACAATAATTCCAATGTTCCCTGCTTTTTTTCATCCGAAAAACTGCGCATCGTAACGGCAGGAATCAAGAAAATCAGGATCCACGGAGCCAATGTAAAAAACGGACTCAAATCGGCAAAACCGCTGTTTAAAATATTGTATTCTCCTTCGAAAACCCAAAGGAATACTCCATTTCCAATTAGGAAAACGGCAATCACCAAATAACCAATTGGCGAACCAAAAAAGGATTTTATTTCTCTTAAAACTATTGATTTCATTTATAATTTTTTAAAAATCACAATATCTTGATGTTCATTTAATTCGGTATTTTGGATGCCAGACCAATTTCCTTTTATAAAATGGGTAAGTTCTAAATTATTTTTTTTCAAGAGTTCAATAATATAACTTTTCTTGAAAGCAACATTGGCTTCTTTTACATTTTTATCCATTAAATAATAATTTCCAAAATTGTGAGGGAAACTTTTACTTCCAATAGTATTTTGTGCAGTTTCATTTTCTTCATCAATAATAAAAAAAGTGGCAAAGCATTTTTTGTCTTTCACTAGAACTCGTTGAATTTCATTAATGTAATTTTCAACATCCAAAGGAAGCATATGCGTAAAGACGGATGTCAAAAACACCAAATCAAAACTGTCATTCTCATATGGAAATTGTAATTCAGCAGCCTTTTCTTCGGTGTCTAATCGGTATAAATCATTCTTTAACGGAATTAGCTTAAAAGTAAAATTGGGAAAGCGGCTGCTGATGTTTTTGGTACACCAATCAATACCAATTTTCACAATATCAAAACCTTCATAACGCCCTTTTGGAGATAAATAATCAGTAAAGGGAATTGCCATCCTGCCAATTCCACAACCAATGTCAAGAACAGAACTGTCCTCAGTAAAATCACAATATTTTTTAAAATGTCCAAAAAAATGTTTTCCTATTTTTAAATAATCGCCACTTCCAATGAAAATAAGGCCTTTTGGAGGTACAAGCGAATCTCTTTTTGTAAATAAATCTTGTGGCAAGTAAATTATTTTCCTTACACTATATCTCAATGAAACAGGAAGGGTATAATAAATTTTTCTAATTAGTACGTTCATATTTTTTATTTTAAACTGATCATTTTATCCACGCTCCAAGCTTCGGGTTTATCGTTGAATAATTTCTTGGTAAAAGCCCAAACTTCATTAAAAAGCTCCGATTTTCTGTAATTTTCCAAGTCTTCTTCAGTTTCCCAATAACTGTATGTGAAGAAAATACATTTGTTGGTTTTGTCTTGATACAGTTCCAATAAACGGTTTCCTGGCGCGTTTCGTATTTTGTCTTTTATGATTTCGAAGTTTTCCAGAAATGCTGGAATATTTTCTTCGGCGAAGGACATTTTTACTATTCGTATGAACATTTGATTTTTGATTATGGAATTTACATTTTAGATTTAGAAATTTTAAAGTCTAAATATAATTTTATTAATAAAGCAATAAGCCCAGAAATGAAAAGTATCAAAGTTTTAAATGGCAAATTCTCAAAATTTTGGATAACCAAAGTAAAAGAAATTAGAGATACAATAAATAAATAAATTATAATTTTTTTCTTGTATAAAATTTCTATTAATGAATTTTGAATTACTGCAATTATTCCAAACACATAAGTTGAATACAATATCATTAAACCCCAAGTAAAATCAGTTTTAATAGGTGTGTGAAATTTTTTTCCAACATTCCACAAAATGAAAATTAGTAAATAGTAAACAACCACTTGTAATAAGCTAGCTAAAATGCCAAATATCATAATTCTTTTAATCATAAATCGCTTTACATCTGAAATCATCAATCGTTAATCATCAATCTAAAATCAAAAAATATTTAACTAAAAACTATATTGATCACATCCCTATAATTCAACCCCAGCAAGCTATTCGCCGAACCTAATTTTGAAGGATTACTTTTGAAAATTGCAATTTCTAAAAAACCAGCTTCATTGAAAATAGCCAATTTTTCGCCTTCATAATTCTTGATTGGATACTTATCGGAACTCGCAATCGCGGAATAATTGGGCAAAATGGTTTTGATGTTTTTGGTTTTCAATACAATTTCATACGGTCTTCCTTTGGCAACTTCTAAGAATTGCTTTTTGGAAATATTGGTCACCACATTGCCAAAATGGTCAATGTAAATTACATATCCTTTTATAGAATTTCCGTCATTGGTGGCAACAGCCTGCAAATCGGTAACTTGTTTGATGGCTTTTATTTCTTTGCCAATAACGTTCAGCAAACCACCTTTGGCAATATGACAAGCGACTTTGACAAAAACGTCTAAATCGGTGGCGTCACTTGGCAAACGGTCGTGAATATTGATGGCGACTATTTTTTGGGGAACAATTCTTTGCGAAAGCATACTCAAAATACCATTATCGGCGGCAATAAAATAATGGTCGTTCCATTGCATCACGATATGTTGGTTTTCTTTGTTGAATTCCATATCCACACCAATGAGATGCACAGTGCCTTTTGGGAAACTCGAATAAGCAGCTCCAATAATGTAACTTGCTTCAACTGTGTTAAATGCGTCAATATGATGCGAAATATCAATAATCGAGGATTCGGGATATTCCGATAAAATCTTCCCTTTTAAAGCGCCAACAAAGTGGTCTTTCAAGCCGTAATCGGTAGTAAGGGTAATTATTGACATAAAATTGTTTATAAATAAAAAGCGAATGCAAGC
>NZ_JAQTPQ010000039.1:0-6056 GCF_028712645.1 Flavobacterium sp.
ATTGATGTCAAAACTCGAAGGAGTTGTTTCTGGTCTTCCTGAATACCATTTTGCGCCTAATGCTATTTTTAGTTTATTTAATTCATAAGTTCCAGCCCAAGAAACGGAATGTTTTAATTCGAAATTATTTGAAAATTGAGTTTGATCTATGTCTGAATCAGGTTGGCCTGGATTTACTTCGTTACCTAAATCTTCATTTAAAAAGAGATAATTATTGTCGTTATAAGCATAGCTGAGCCAAGTAATAAAATGATTTATCTTCTTTTGTATCAGTAATTCTGTTCCATATACTTCATAGCCACCATTGATTTTCATAAATTCAAATTGGTTTTGAAATCCTTGGCTTGAACTGTTGATTCCAGTTACTTTTTTATAATAATTATCTATTGTAAACAACCAATTATTTTTAAGATACGTAAAACTTATTGATGCTTGCTTGCTTTTTTGAATAGGAATTGTAGTGTTGTTTGATAATATCCAGCGTCTTTTTTCTATTCCAAAATAATCTTTTTGTTGATCAATAATCTGATGGCAGTTTTGGCTTTTAAATTCGCCTAAAACCTCTACTATAAAGTTGGGTGTAATGCTATAATTAAATTTCAGTCTTGGTTCTACAATATATTTTTTAAATTGTTCTATATAATTCAATCTACCTCCAATATTGAGATATAAATTAGAAATACTGTCATTATATTTTCCTTCTAAAATTAATGCATGTGTTCGTATTACTTCTTTAATTCTTCTGTAAAATATAGGATTATTTACTTCATCTAAATTAGTAACTCCAACTTCATTTAATTGGTATCCATCATTAATTATAAATTTTGAATTTATTTTATGATTGTTTTCTAATTTAAAACCTGTATCAAAGACTAAATTTTCTTGTCGGACATTTTGATTATCTTGTATTTTATTTTTTTCTGCATCAAGTTCATAAGAGGAGACAAACATATTTATTTTGGTTGTGTTCTCTGTGTTCCAATTTCGTATAAACATAAGATCTCCACCATGGTTTTTTTGATATAAAACATTATTTTCAGACTTGATTACATTATCTGTTTTTGTTGTTTGAAGAACTTTAAGTTGATCATCTATGGTGATTAAATCTAATATTAGATGGTTTTTTTGACCAATTTTTTGAGAGTATTTTAGGGTAATATCATAAAAATTAAATTTCTCATCATTAGTGTAATCTATATTTTGAGAATTAGAAAAATTAGTAATTGTAGTGTTCTGGAATGCTTTGTTGAAATATTTATCGTAGGTAGGAGTTTTTACTAAATCGGTTATAGATTTTCTAGCTGCAATTTCAATGAATCCTTTTTTATTGAGATTAAACTTCGAATAAAGATCGGCATTTATCATATTGATACCAGCACTGATAGTGTTTTTTTCAAATTTATTTGGATTCGAAGAGATATCAACAACACTTGAAACGCTTTCGCCATAAAAAGCGGAACTTCCATTTTTTGAAATAGTAATAGAATGGGCTAAGTTAGGATTGAAGGCAGAGATTAAACCAAAAAAATGTCCCGTTTGGTACATTTTTATTCCATTCCACAAAAATAAGTTTTGATCATGGGTTCCACCTCTTACATTTATACTGGAAAGACTTTCATCGGCACTATAAATTCCAGGAATTTGCAGCATAGTTTGTAATACGTCAGGTTCAATTAAACCGGGTAATATTCCCAACCTTTTTGGTTGTATCAAATAAGTTCCATCGACGGTTCTTGTAATTCCAGAAGCCAAAAAATGATTAGTACTTACATTATCTAATTCTAAAACTTCAAAATCAAGATAAATTTTCATACAATCTTTATCTTGATTTTCAGGAATTGGAATTTTTTTTGATTCAAAACCAATATGACTAATAGCTATTGCGGTTGATTTTTTTTTATAGAGTTCAAAAAAGCCATTTTTATCCGTTGTAGTATAATCACCATTTATAAACTGAATGTTTACATCCTCTTGTGGCAAATTGTCATTTTTTGAATATACGTAGCCACATACGAGTTCTAACACTTTTTTGCTTGAGATAGTAACGAATTTATTATCTATATTTTCAAATAGGAGGTTGGTTTTTTGTCTAAGATAAATTAATTTTTCACTTAGATTTAGTGTCTTTTTTGGGGGCTCAATTTTAAAAATAATTATATCACCATCAATGTAGTTAAAATTGATATGATGTTGTTTTTCTATTGAATGTAGGATGGTTTTTAAAGCAATTGCTTTGCTTTTCTCTTGAGCATTACTACTCAGGACAAAAACAAAGCAAAAAAATAAAACATAAAGTTGTTTCTTCAACAGCATTTATTTTCCTTCAAAAATTATTTTATTTGAATTAATTTTTTTCGGTTCTAAATGATAGGTAGTTGCAATAATTTCTATGGCAATATCAAGATTATCTGTAGGTATTTTTCCTGTAAATAATTCTTCATTTGGACTCTCAGTCTTAACGTCAATTGTGATGTTATATTGCCTTTGAATTTCATCTAAGATATTTTGTAAATTTTCTTTATTGAAAGCAATTTGATTTTCAAGCCATTCTGGTTTTTGTACGCTAGTTCCAGAGTTTATTTGGTTTCCGTTTTCAAAAGAAACACTTTGACCGTGAGTTAAAATAATCTCTTTATCTTTGTAATTTACTTTTACCCTTCCTTCAAAACAAGTAATGTCAAAACGATTTTTTCTTGCTTTTACATTGAATTGTGTTCCAAGAACTGCAATTTTTCCAAGATTAGTTTCTACTTCAAATTTCTTTCCTTTGGCAACTTTAAAGTAGGCTTCTCCCTTTAATTTGAGGTTTCTATGATTGTTCCAACCCCATTTTTTATATTCAATTTCAGTACCGGAGTTCAAAACCACTTCGGAATTGTCTGGTAATGAAAATGTGGTTCTTTGTCCGTTAGAAGCATATTGGGTTTCTGTCGAAAAATTCTGTATTGTAAAAGTAACTCCCAAAGCAAGAACTAATACAGCGGCAACTCTAAACATCCAGTTTTTATAAAGCGGAATTACTTTAGGTGCAGTTTTTTTGTGACTGAGAACATTTTCTAAAACTCTATTTTCATTAAAATCAGTAACTTTTAAATGAGCAGTATAGTTTTTTATTTTTTCATATTCTTCAAAGTCAGAGCTAGCTTTGAACTGAACTAACTCTTCAGGAGTCATTTCGTCATTAAGCCATTTTGCTAAATTGTAATTTTTTTTCATCACATTATTATTTATAAGTATAGAACAAATAAAGATTACTTTACCCTACTTTTATATTTTTATTGTTTTTCTTAGTTCAACTAGAGCTAAGTGGATTCGCTTTTCTACTGCTTTTACACTTATATTTAGTTCATCGGCGATTTCATTATATTTTTTACCATCTATTCGATGCATCAAAAAGGCTACACGCTGTGTTTCATTTAAATCTTCAATTGCTTTTAACAACTTGTTTTTAAATTGTTTTTCTTCAAGAATGTATTCAGGATTTTCATTTGTTTTGTCTAGACCAGAAAAATTATTTTCATATTCTAGGACTACCTTTTTATGTTTGATTTCGTTAAGGGAACTATTATTGGCAATTGTGTAAATATAAGACTTTGCTTTCTCGATAGGTACCGAAGCGCAATTTTGCCATAGTTTTATGAATGCTTCCTGACTCATATCTTCTGCCTGATCCTCGTTTCCATATTTGTAATAAAGAAAATTACGAAGAGGCTTTATATGGGTTTTAAAAAAGTTTGAAAAAACTATTTCGTTACAAGTATCTGAAAATGAATTAGTTGTCATTTATTTTAAATATTTCTAGCCTACAAATATATAATTTTTTAAATTTAGGTAGGGTATTTTAAGGTATAATTGTTTTATTATCGAACAATATATTTTCTTAATAATTTATTTGGACTAATAGTTTGTTTTAATTTTTTAATGTCTGTTTGGGGTAGATAGGCATTAAATTTTTTTTTAATTAGTACCAATATTCCAAGTGATATTTTCCTAAATATCGCTTGGATATTTTGGGTTCTATTTTTTTATATATTTGTTGAAACTTTACGTGGGGTAAATATGAAACATTTTAAATATTATACTAGTTTTTTAACTCTGTTTTTTCTTGTTACTGCTTGTCAAACAAGTTCAGTAGAGGAAGTGCACAGTACTCTTGAAACTATTTCGAGCACTACTCCTTTAACGACTGACGTTAAGAGGGTGGCTATGAAAAACACTTCTCAAGATGACATCATTGACAAATCAAATTGTTTTATGATAAAATTTCCTTATTCAGTTACTGTGAATAATGTTACTATTTCTATAAATACTTCAAGTGATTATCAATTAGTTCTTAATAATATTAATGCGAATACTAATGATAATGACATTGTTAGTATTCATTTTCCTATTACAGTAACTTTTGAAGATTACACTGAAAAAAGTATTGCAAATCAAACTAATTTTAATAGTTTAGTTGCTGAATGCCAATCTAATTTAAATGATTTTGGAAAGATAAATTGCATAACAATTTCTTATCCAATAGTAGTTAATGTTTATGATTCTAATAATCAAATTGCTAGTGCAATTTCAATTAATGATAATTTATCCTTGTATAATTTTATTGCCAATTTAGCTGTCGACAAATATATTTCTATTAGCTATCCTATTAATGTTAAGGATGAAAATGATCAAAATATAATAATTACATCCAATAATCAACTTGAAGATGTAATCAAAAGTGCAGTAGATAATTGTTCTGAAAACAATGTCGTTGTGCTTGATTTTATGCAAACAATAACAGCCAATTCTTGGAAAATTTCCTATTATTATAACGAGAATAATCGAACCTCTTATTATAATGGATATGTATTTACATTTAATTCTGACTTTACAGTAATTGCGACAAAATCAGGGAATACTTATAACGGGACTTGGTCAACAAAAATTGACAATGGAGTTAGGGAGTTTACAATCAAATTTCAATTGGATGCTTTAGGGAAATTAGATGAAGATTGGAAAGTATTTGAATTCAATATTTCCCAATTGCGTTTTAGATCTGAAGATGGTCTAAATGAAAATGATTACCTCTATTTTGAAAAAAATTAATTAAAAACAGATACAAATTTACTTAACCTTTTTAAATATTAATATTATGAAAAAAATTTCAATTTTTGTTTTAATTGCCATTGCAATAAGTTCTTGTTCGGATAATGCCTCTACAGGGAGTAATGTCTCTATCAAGGCTTCCGCAATATCCACAACTGGCAAGACTTCTTCAACTGGCAAGACTTCTTCAACTGCGAGAACAGCTGCGTCAACAGTGGTTATCACTGACTTTAAGGTTAATATCGGAAACATTAAATTGGAAACAGATATGGAAGATGCTATGCACAGTACCAATCCTTCTTTTGAAGATGTAAAATTAATGGGACCTTTTTTATTGGATTTACTAGATCCAAACAAACCTTTGAGTCAATTTATTACTACGGTTGATGTTCCCAATGCAAAATATGAAGAAATAAAATTTAATTTTACTAAAAGTCTTATTGCTGGAGATTTAGAAGGCAAAACTTTTTTGATTAAAGGAACTATTAACGACAAGCCATTTGTTATTTGGAGTGCTGAAGATATTGAACTTGAAATGGATTTTATGGATCCGTCTAAAGATTTTACAGTTAATGACAATAGCATTGCGCTTAATATAAAAATGCAACTTGATTCAATAATGGCAAAATTAACAACATTAGCAAATCAAGGTTTATTATTAGATACTGACGGAGATGGAGTAATTGAAATTACAACTGGTAATGATGATGGACATTATTCAATAGGACATCAATTTAAAGACTTACTCGAAAATGAAACTCATTTAGACGATAAAGACTAAAACTTATAAATTATCATTTCAAAAGAACCAGTCAATTTGACTGGTTTTTTTATTGAATATTATCTGAATTTTACAACTTTCTAACTTTGTGACTTTACAACTTTAGCTTATATTTGCACCTCAATAAAAGACAATTACATTTATGTTTGATAATTTAAGCGATAAACTAGACAAGGCCTTTCATATA
>NZ_JAQTPQ010000039.1:6156-18301 GCF_028712645.1 Flavobacterium sp.
TATCTGAATTTTACAACTTTCTAACTTTGTGACTTTACAACTTTAGCTTATATTTGCACCTCAATAAAAGACAATTACATTTATGTTTGATAATTTAAGCGATAAACTAGACAAGGCCTTTCATATACTTAAAGGGCACGGAAAAATAACCGAAGTAAACGTTGCCGAAACTCTAAAAGAAGTGCGTCGTGCTTTATTGGATGCCGACGTCAACTTTAAAATTGCAAAAGATTTTACTACTAAAGTAAAAGAAAAAGCGATTGGTCAAAATGTATTAACAACTTTGCAGCCAGGACAATTATTAGTTAAAATTGTCAAAGATGAACTGACTGAGTTGATGGGTGGCGATGTTGCCGGAATCAATCTTTCGGGGAATCCTACCGTTATTTTAATGTCAGGTTTGCAAGGTTCTGGTAAAACTACTTTCTCAGGTAAATTAGCCAATTATCTTAAAACTAAAAAGAATAAAAAACCACTTTTGGTTGCTTGTGATATTTATCGTCCAGCTGCTATAAAACAATTGCACGTTGTTGGAGAATCTATTGGTGTAGATGTATATTCTGAACCAGATAATACAAATCCTGTAATTATTGCTCAAAATGCCATTAGTTTTGCAAAACATCAAGGTTTAAATGTTGTAATTATTGATACAGCTGGACGTTTAGCAGTCGATGAGGCAATGATGATCGAAATTTCAAATGTTCACAAAGCTATTCAACCTCAAGAAACATTATTTGTTGTCGATTCAATGACGGGACAAGATGCTGTAAATACAGCAAAAGCTTTCAATGATAGATTAAATTTTGATGGTGTAATCTTAACTAAATTAGATGGTGATACTCGTGGTGGAGCTGCCCTTTCTATTAAATCAGTTGTAAACAAACCAATCAAGTTTGTTGGAACAGGTGAAAAAATGGATGCCATCGATGTTTTCTATCCTGTTCGTATGGCAGAACGTATCCTTGGGATGGGTGATGTTGTGTCTTTGGTAGAAAGAGCTCAAGAACAATTTGACGAAGA
The DNA here is from genome assembly GCF_028712645.1 of Flavobacterium sp. Taxonomy (GTDB): domain Bacteria; phylum Bacteroidota; class Bacteroidia; order Flavobacteriales; family Flavobacteriaceae; genus Flavobacterium. Next base: position 7,177 of record NZ_JAQTPQ010000039.1, read on the forward strand.
AGAAGCTAGAAAAATCCAAAAGAAAATTGCCAAAAATGAGTTTGGTTTTGACGATTTTCTTTCCCAAATTCAACAAGTGAAGAAAATGGGTAATATGAAAGATTTGGTTGGAATGATTCCTGGAGCTACAAAAGCGATGAAAGATGTCGAAATTGAAGACGATGCTTTTAAATCTATTGAAGCTATCATTTATTCAATGACTCCAAAAGAAAGATCAAAACCTGCCATAATTGACGTGAAAAGAAAAACCAGAATTGCCAAAGGTTCTGGAACTAAAATCGAGCAAGTCAATCAGCTGATGAAACAGTTTGAGCAAATGAGCAAAATGATGAAAATGATGCAAGGTCCTGGTGGAAAAAATATGATGAAAATGATGGGCAATATGAAAGGCGGAATGCCGCAACGTTAACGATTAAACAATAAAAAATGCAACTACTAGACGGAAAAAAAACATCGGAAGATATTAAAAACGAAATTGCTGCCGAAGTGCAACAAATGAAAGTTGCTGGACAAAAAGTGCCTCATTTAGCAGCTGTCATTGTTGGTACAAACGGTGCAAGTTTGACTTATGTAGGAAGTAAAGTAAGATCATGCCAACAAATTGGATTCGAATCTACTTTGGTGTCATTGCCAGAAACTATTTCGGAAGCTGAATTACTTACGAAAATTAAGGAACTTAACGAAGATGATGATTTAGATGGTTATATTGTTCAATTGCCATTACCTAAACATATTGACGAGCAAAAAATATTAATGGCTATTGATCCTGATAAAGATGTGGATGGTTTTCATCCTACTAATTTTGGAAAAATGGCTTTAGAAATGGAAACATTTTTACCTGCAACTCCATATGGAATTATGGAATTGTTAGAACGTTATAAAGTAGAAACAGCTGGTAAACATACTGTAGTTATTGGGCGTAGCCACATTGTGGGTCGTCCTATGAGTATTTTAATGAGTCGCAAAGGATATCCAGGGGATTCAACTGTAACTTTGACTCACAGTAGAACTAAAAATATTGAAGAGTTTACTAAAAACGCTGATATTATTATCACAGCACTTGGAGTTCCAAATTATTTGAAAGCTGATATGGTTAAAGATGGTGTTGTTGTAATCGACGTTGGTATCACTAGAGTAGAAGATGCATCGCAACCAAAAGGATATGTAATTACAGGTGATGTGGATTTTGATGAAGTGAGCAAAAAATCCTCATTCATCACTCCAGTTCCAGGAGGTGTTGGTCCAATGACCATTGCGATGTTGTTGAAAAACACACTTTTAGCAAGAAAAATAAGAAGTAGAAAATAATATTTTCAAAATATATAAAAGGTAAAAACCCAAGGCGATAGTCTTGGGTTTTTGATTTTTTATCTAATAATCACCTCTTTTTTTAAATCGAGGATCATCTCTTTTGATGAATTCGGTTCTTCGTTTTACAGGTTCTTGTTTTGGCAAACTGGCTTCTTCAGTTTTACTTGAAGGTTCAATTAGTTGGTTGAGTTCTTTAATTTCGGCATCTGTCAAGTCGCGAAATCTTCCTACTGGAATATCCAGCGAAATATTGATAATTCGGATGCGTTTCAAAGCGGTAACTTCATAACCTAGATATTCGCACATTCTACGAATTTGACGATTTAAACCTTGGGTAAGTATGATTTTAAAAGTGGTAGAACTGATTTTTTCTACTTTGCATTTTCGTGTAACAGTATCTAAAATGGGAACACCATTCCCCATTTTTTCAATAAAACGATCGGTAATCAATTTGTTTACGGTAACAGTATATTCTTTTTCGTGGTTGTTTCTGGCGCGAAGAATTTTGTTGACAATATCACCGTCGTTGGTCATAAAAATCAATCCTTCACTGGCTTTGTCTAACCGACCTATTGGAAAAATACGAGTGGGATAATTAATATAATCTACAATATTATTCCGAACTTCTAAGTTGGTGGTACATTCAATCCCTACAGGTTTGTTGAAGGCTAAATATATAGGTTTCTCTCTCTTCTCACGGATTAACTTTCCATCAATTCGAACTTCATCATCAGGGCCAACTTTGGTTCCCAGTTCAGGAACAACTCCGTTGATGGTGACACGACCTTCTTCAATGATTTTATCTGCTTCACGGCGAGAGCAAAAACCTGTTTCTCCGATAAATTTATTAAGGCGTTTTAGATTTTCTTCCATAGGACAAAAGTAATCAATTATTTTGTTTGTGAATTCTAATCGATTTATTCTGTTTCGAATAAAAACCGTGAAACTCTTTTGTACAAATCATCATCGTGAAGACTATGACCCAATCCTAAAGTTTCAATAAATTGCACATCCTTCCATAAACTAACAATTTTTTTTCCTTCTTCAAATAATACTGTGGTATCTTCAACATCGTGAATGACTAATCCTTTGGCTTTAATTTTAGAAGCAAATAGTTTTGCACTGAATTGGTCTAGACTCTGATTCAAAAGTGAAGTATAATGGTCTTCTAATGCTTTTTCAATTTTGGAATTTAGGCTTAATAACTGAATGAAATTAGAGAATAAAATTTTGAAATCACTTGGTGAACCTAGAATAACCATTTTTTCAACAGAAGGATTTTGGTATTTGTACTGATAGTACAAACTTGCATTTCCTCCCATTGAGTGTCCAATAATATAGCTTGGCTGGTATTTTTTTACGACAACATCAATAAATTCTGCGTATTTTAAAATTGTAAATTCCTTTCCACTCGACAATCCTTGAGCAGGTCCGTCAATAGCAATAATGGTACTTCCTGAATTTTTGAGGTAAGGCAACATTTTTTTCCATCTCGAGGAATTACTTTCCCAACCGTGAATTAATAAAATAATGGTTTCATTCCCTTTCCAAATGTAAGTTTGAATGGTATCCTCATTATTCTGGATTTTTTCTGAGTAAGTTTCTCTTAGTATTTTAGGAAGTTTGTCTTTTTTAAGTTTGCCTTTTCTAGGTTCACTAAATAAAGAATGAGCCATTTGGGTTGCTTTTTTTGGAAACACAAAACTGATAAGGTTCAAATAAATCCCTATTGACTTTGTTATCAAAAAATACTTGGCTTTTTTCATTTTAAAAAAAAGTCCCGATGTTTATCGGGACTTGAATTGTTTAGAATTTAGAAAAAAGTTTTTCCATTTTCTCTTTTTCTTCTTCAGCTAGAACGCTGTCGACTAATATTCTTCCAGAATGTTCATCGGTGATGATTTTTTTTCTTGCAGCAATCTCTACTTGTGTTTGTGGTGGAATGGTGAAAAATGATCCTGCAGAAGCTCCTCTTTCGATAGAAACTACTGCTAATCCGTTACGAACACTTGATCTAATTCTGTTGTAAGCTGCCAATAATCTATCTTCGATTAATTTTTGGTATTCTTCTGATTTCTCTGTTAAAAAATCTTCTTCTTTTGCAGTTTCAGCCATAATGGCGCTCAATTCAGATTTTTTATGCTTCAAGTGATTCGATTTAGTTTCTAATCTCTCTTTTGATTGCGCAATTATTTCTTTCTTGTGTTCGATAGAAGCTTTCATTTCTTTGATTTGCTTCTCTGCTAATTGAATTTCCAATTCTTGAAACTCAACTTCTTTTGTTAAAGAGTTGAATTCTCTATTGTTTCGAACAGTATCTTGTTGTTTGGTGTATCTTTTTATTGACTCTTTATGTTCGTCAATTGCATTTTTCTTTACCTTGATAAGGTCTTCGATAACATCAAGATCATTTTTCAATTTTTCTGAGCGCGTGGTTAATCCTGCAACTTCATCTTCTAAATCTTCCACTTCTAGAGGAAGTTCCCCTCTAACATTTCTAATTTCGTCAATTCTAGAGTCAATCAATTGTAAATCGTAAATTGCTCTTAATTTGTCTTCAACACTCAATTCTTTCGTAGATGCCATATTCTATAAGTACTTAACTGGATTTGTATTTTCTTCTGATAAAACGATTGCAAAATTAAGGATTTTTTTCCGAAGAAAATCAACAATATAATTTTTTGTATAACGTTCGCTTTCAAAATGACCAATATCGGCTAAAATAAGTTGATTTTCAGCTTCATAAAATTGATGATACTTCAAATCGGCTGTCAAAAACACATCTGCTCCGGCTTGAATTGCATTTTTTATAGCAAAACTTCCCGATCCGCCAAGAACTGCAACTTTTTTTATTGGTTTACCCAAAAATGCACTATGACGAATTCCGCCACATTGCATCTTTTCTTTAACCAAATTTAGAAAATCTTTTTCGTCCATTGGAACATCTAATTCGCCAATCATTCCCAATCCTATATTTTGATTTTTATTCTGTAAATCATAAATTTCATAAGCTACTTCTTCATAAACGTGATTTTTGAATAATGCTTTGAGGATTTTGTTTTCCAAATGTTTTTCGAAAGTGACTTCGATTTTGATTTCCTCATTTTCCATAAATTCAAATCGCTCACCAATCTCTGGATTGCTATGCTCGTTTCCCATATAAGTTCCAATTCCTTTCGAATTAAAACTGCAATTTTCATAGTTTCCAATGTTTCCTGCACCTGCATTAAACAGGGCGTTTCGTAACTTCCCAGCATTTTCTGGAATAGTGTAAGTGATTAATTTCCGAATGAGATTTTGCTTTGGAATCAGGATTTTCGTTTTGGTTAAACCCAAAGCATCACAAAATATTTTATTCACGCCGTCTTGATGATTATCCAATGCAGTGTGAACGGCATAGATGGCAATGTCATTTTTTATGGCTTTGATAATAGCTTTTTCAACATAGTTTTTGCCGGTGATTTTCTTCAACCCCGAAAATAATATGGGATGAAAACAAACCACTAAATTGCACTTTTTAGAAATCGCTTCATCAATAACGCTTTCCAATGCATCGTGGCAAACTATAACTCCTGTGGCTTCAGAGTCTTTATCGCCAATCAATAAACCTACATTATCAAAATCTTCGGCATAAGCGAGTGGCGCCATTTCTTCGAGTACAGAAATTATTTCTTTGATTTTCATTTTTTTGGTTTCAAGTTTAAGGTTTCAAGTGGAGCAACTTTAGACCATTGAAACAATATTTCATCCCAAAGATAGAATTTTATCCTTTTATAGTGTGACTTTACTTCGAAAAACACTATTCTAAAAGTGTTCATTATAGTATCAAATAAAAATAGCACAAATTTTGTATATTTGTAATTCAAAACCTAAAAGTTATGACTACTATAAAAATTAATGAACGTACCAAAACAGGAAAAGCTTTTATGGCTATGGTGGAAACTTTTTTTAAAAATGTGGAAGGTATTGAAATTGTTGAAACAGATTCTAAAAAAATAAAAAAAGAAGAAAATTTTTATAGTCCTGAATTTGTAGCGAAAATTAGAAAAGCAGAAGAAAATATAAAAAAGGGCGAAACTATAACACTCAATCCAGATGATATATGGGGAAGTTTAGGGTTGAAGTAACTAAGATTGCAAATCAAGATATTGAAAAACATAAAAAATCAGGAAATAAGATTTCAATTAAAAATATTGCTAAAATTTTAGTTGATCTTTCTGAAAATCCTTATGAAGGATTTGGAAATCCTGAGCCACTGAAGTATGATTATTCTGGATTTTGGTCAAGACGAATCAATCAGAAAGACAGATTAATTTATCGGGTAGAAGAAAATATTGTAACCGTTTATGTAATTTCCGCAATGGGACATTATTCTGATAAATAATGATAAATTTACTTCGAAAAATACTCTTTCCGTTTGCCGTTTTATATGGAATCATTACCAGCATTCGGAATTTTCTTTTTGATAAAGGAATTCTAAAATCCTATTCTTTTGATGTTCCCGTTATTGCCGTTGGAAATCTCAGCGTTGGTGGAACTGGAAAAACCCCTCAGATTGAATATTTAATTCGGGTGCTTTCGTCAAAACACAAAGTAGCTACTTTAAGTCGTGGTTATAAACGCCAATCTGAAGGTTTTGTTTTGGCCGATGCTACATCAAATGCGGCAATTCTTGGAGACGAACCTTTCCAGTTTTATTCTAAATTCCCTAACATTCTGGTGGCCGTTGATGCCGATAGAAAAAACGGTATCGAACAATTGCTTTCACAACAAGACAAACCAGAGGTTATTTTACTAGACGACGCTTTTCAACATCGCAAAGTAAAAGCAGGGTTTTATATTTTGCTAACTTCTTATGGTGATTTATACTCGGATGATTTTATGTTGCCAACAGGGAATTTACGCGAAAGTAGGAGTGGAGCAAAAAGAGCCAATTTGGTTGTTGTTACAAAATGTCCTGCAACTCTTTCGCTAGACGAGCAAAATAAAATTAAAACTAAATTGAAACTTGAACCGAATCAAGAATTATATTTTTCATACATCGATTATGACGAGTCTATTTATTCAGGAGATAAAACTTTGAAAGTGAGTGAAGTCAAGAATGTTAATAAATTACTTCTGGCAGGAATTGCAAAACCTGAACCTTTTTTCGCATATTTGGAAAATGAAGATGACTTTTTTATGACTTTTCCAGATCATCATAATTTTTCGGAAAAAGATATTATTTCAATAGAATATCAAGCAATTGATGATTTTATTATAACAACCGAAAAAGATTATGTACGATTGAGAGGTAAATTAGCTAATAAACAATTATTTTATTTACCGATAAAAAGCAGCTTCATTTTGGAAAGTGAAAATTTTGATAAAACCATTTTAAATTATGTGGGAACAAGTACAAGAAACCGTTAGTTTCATTAAAGAAAAGACCAATTTCACTCCAGAATATGGCGTGATTTTAGGTTCAGGATTGGGTAGTTTTACCGATGATATTCAAATCGAATTCACTTTGCCTTATGGTGAAATTCCAAATTTTCCAGTTTCGACAGTTCAAGGTCATAAAGGCGCTCTCGTTTTTGGAACTATTGGCGATAAAAAAGTGGTTGCGATGCAAGGTCGTTTTCATTACTATGAAGGCTATTCGATGCAGCAAGTTACATTTCCAGTTCGAGTAATGAAGTATTTGGGAGTCGAAAAATTAATTGTTTCGAATGCTTCTGGAGGTGTGAATTCTAACTATGAAGTAGGTTCGGTTGTTATTTTGAAAGATCACATTAATATGATGCCAGAACATCCTTTGCGTGGTAAAAATGACGAACGTTTTGGTCCTAGATTTTTAAATATGAGCGAACCTTATTCTTTAAAAATGATTGCCAAAGCCAAGGAATTAGCTCAAAATTTGAATATTATTGTTCAGGACGGAATTTATCTTGGTCTGCAAGGCCCAACGTTTGAAACGCTTGCCGAATACAAAATGGTGAAAATTATTGGCGCAGATTGTGTTGGTATGTCAACTGTTCCAGAGGTAATTGTGGCTCGTCACATAGATATGGAATGTTTTGGATTATCTGTAATTACGGATATGGGCAATGAGGAAAATATCGAAACTGTTTCGCACGATGAAGTTTTAGAAGCTGCAAAAAAAGCAGAACCTAAAGTGCGAAGTCTTATCAAGGAATTGATTTTGAATTATTAGAAATTACCTAAATATATTTGGCAATAGTCGAGTAAAATTCATCCGGGACAAACGGTTTTGTAAGTACATCATTCATTCCAAAAGAGAGAAGAACATCTCTATTTTCGTTTAAAGAAATGGCTGTAAGTGCAATAATGGGAGTTGTAGTGTCAAATTTTCTAATATGTTGTGTGGCAATTGTTCCATTTATTCCAGGTAGATGAACGTCCATTAAAATCATATCAAATTTATTGGTCTTCACAAATTCTATTGCTTCTTCACCATTGTCAATTATTTTACAGATAATTCCTTTGTTTTCCAACATTTTTTTGGAAACCATTTGATTAATTTTGTTGTCTTCAACAATTAATATTTTTTTATCTTTTAAAGCTGAGTCAACATTTGGTTTGCTTTTTTTCTTCTTTGGTGTTGGTTTTTCGCCAATTTTAAAAGGTAATTCAAATGAAAAAGAGGAGCCTTTTTCGACAATACTTTTGAGTTGTATTTCTCCACCAAGAATTTTGACTAATTTTTTTACAATGGTTAATCCCAAACCTGTACCCCCGTATTTTCGATTAATTCCTACTGAACCTTGTGAAAAACTATCAAAAATGGTAGCTAGTTTATCTTCTGGAATGCCTATTCCGCTATCTTTTACTTCAAAATAGATTGCAGTTTTTGAGTCTTCAGATAAAATACATTTTGTAATTACAGCTACCTTGCCGTTGTGTGTAAATTTTAATGCGTTATTAATTAAATTGATCATTATCTGTGACAATTTTGTAGGATCTCCAATCAAATTTTCAGGGATTTCAGGGTCAATTTCAAGCGTGAAATTATTGTTGTTTGTTGTGGCTAATTCCTTTAACGAATTTTGAATATTCTCTAACAATTGTTTTAGATTGAAATCAATGTTTTCAATTTCAACTTTTGTTGCATCTATTTTTTGAATCTCGAGAATGTCATTAATAAATGTAGTTAAGTAATTTCCGGAGAATTTTAAGGATTCCAAATAATCCATTTGAGATTTCTTTGGTTTATCTTCTAATAATAAATGGGCAATTCCATTGATGGCATTAAGAGGTGTTCGGAGTTCGTGGCTCACAGTTGATAGAAATTCAGATCTAGCGTTTGAAGCTTTTTCTGCTTTTTCCTTGGCGATAATTAATTCTCTATTTTTTTCTTCAAGCAATAAATTAGATTGAGTTCTAATGATGTTGTTTTTGTATAAAGACAAGCTTAATAAGGACAAAATCGATATTAAAGCGATTGCCAAAATACTGATGAGTTTTGAAAATTTACTCGCTTTTTCTTGTTGCTTTTTTTCTATGTTTAGTTGCGTAATTTCTTTTAATCGCTCGGAGTTCTTAAACGCTTCGTAATCATCAACACCTAGTTTTTCATTATCAGAAATCGAAATGCTTTCTTTTAAATTTGTATGTTGTTTCAAATAAGTATAGGCACTGTTTTTGTCTAGCATTTTTTCATAAACAGTACTTAGAGCTAACAAAATAGCTGATTTTTGTTCCAAGTTTTTATTTTTGGAATTTATATCTAAAGCTTTATTGAAATAAGTCAACGCTAAATTATTCCTGTTTTGATCCATTTCTATGGACCCAATCTGATAAAGTGCTTCTGCTTTTAAATCTAAAATAGAGGGGCTATCAGGTTTTGCAATTAGGGTACTAAAAAGGGTAGAAGCTAATTCATTATCGTCTTTCAATTTATAAATTATTCCTCTTTGAAGGTTTATATAATCGGCAGTATTAGTAATTTCAAGTGCGTCATACAATGATTGTGCCTCATCTAAACAAATTTCAGCATCAGCTAAACTTCTTTTTTTTATATGACAAATTCCAAGATAATAGTAGGCAGATGCATACGTTGGACTTGGGTTTAAGTTCTTAAATAAAAATACACTATTGTTAAAATATTTTAGAGCATAATCATATTTCTTTACGTCAAAATAAATTTTTCCTAATCTAAAAGTCTCATTTGCTTCAGATTCAATTTGATTGTTTTTTTTGGAAAAATTTATAGACTTCTGCGTATATTCTATTGCAACCTTGTATTTGTTTTCCTTGATACTAGAATTACTCAAATTACTATAATAGGAAATGCTGTCTATTTCCTGAAAAGAAGTTTTCTTTTGAGAATATAGAAACGAACTAACTAGGATGAAAAATAAAAAGAAGGACCTCATTAAATGTTAGTATTTTTTTAGAAGGGACATAAAGATAACAAAATATTTAACTATTGGTTAAAATAATTAAATCAATAATTCGAGACGAATAGCCTATTTCGTTATCATACCAGCCTACCACTTTTACCATTTTATCAATTACGGATGTGAGTTGTGCATCAAAAAGACAGGAATTTCTGTTTCCTATTACATCAACGGAAACAATAGGGTCTTCAGTATAATCTAGTATGCCTTTTAAATTATTTTGTGCTGCAAATTTGAATGCAGCATTAATTTCCTCAATTGTCACGGCGCGCTTTACGTTGAAAGTGATGTCGGTCAAGGAACCATCAGGAACGGGAACTCGAATACCGCAACCACCAATTTTCCCCTCAAATTCAGGGAAAATCTTTGTCAAAGCTTTAGCAGCACCAGTTGTTGTAGGAACAATAGATTGACTTGCACCACGAGCTCGACGTAAATCTTTGTGAGGTTGATCGTGTAAACTTTGATCCGTTGTAAAAGAGTGAATCGTTGTAATGTAAGCTTGTTCAATGCCGCAAAGTTCGTTGATGACTTTAATCATCGGAGCTGCATTATTTGTGGTACAACTTGCGTTCGAAATAATGGTTTCGTTTCCGTCAAGAATATTTTCATTCACGCCAAGAACTACTGTTTTTATTTCTTCAACTTCAGATGGAGCAGAAAGAATTACTTTTTTGGCTCCAGCCAAAATATGGGTGTTGATTTCCTCGAAAGTCTTGTATTTTCCGGTTGATTCCACAACAACATCAATGTTTATGGATTTCCAATCTAGGTTTGATATGCTTTTCTCGTGAAAAAACAGAAAGTGTTTCCCATCAACAATAATTCCTTTCTCGTCAGCCGAAACATCGAAAGGTAAAACTCCGTGAATGCTGTCGTATTTTACTAAATGCGCCATAGTTTTCGTATCGGCAATATCATTAATAGCAACGACTTCAATTGTAGGATAGTTCAAAAGGAGTCGAAATAAATTTCGTCCAATTCTTCCAAAACCATTGATGGCAATTCTTGTTTTCAATTTTTTTAGTTTAAAGTTTCAGGTTTTAGGTTTCAAGTTAAAACTTTGTGCGCTTTGCGAGAACTTTGTGTTCTTTGTGGTTAAAGGATGTGTTTTTGTGCTTTATAAGAAGAACGAACTAATGGGCCGCTTTCAACGTGGCGAAAGCCTAATTCCAATCCGAATTTTTCGTATTTTGCAAATTGTTCTGGAGTTATAAACTCTTTAACAGGTAAGTGTTTTTTGCTGGGTTGCAAATATTGACCAATGGTTACAATGTCAACATTAGCATCGTATAAATCTTGCATTGTTTGAAAAACTTCTTCCTCAGTTTCGCCAAGTCCAAGCATAATTCCAGATTTGGTTCTTTTGATTCCTTGTGCTTTCAAGTATTTTAAAACTTCTAGGCTTCTAT
>NZ_JAQTPQ010000280.1 GCF_028712645.1 Flavobacterium sp.
CATTTCTTGAAGTCGTTGGTAAATCAGCCAAAACATCTCCATTACATATTGGGGCAACTGGATCAAAAGTTGCGATTAATGGATTCACAACAATAGTCATACTGGTAGAAGATGTTGCGCACTGCCCTGATGTTGGAGTAAAAGTATAAGTTGTAGTTACAGTATTGTCTATTGTAGGAGACCAGACTCCTGTAATTCCATTTGTTGAAGTCGTTGGTAATGGAGCTAAAAAATCTCCGGAGCAAATTGGTGCAACTTCAGGAAGAAAAATAGCCTCTAGTGAATTTATATTTATATTAATTATCTTAGCAGTAGCACACTGTCCTCCGCTTGGAGTGAAAGTATACGTTCCTGGAGTTGTGTTGCTTATAATTGCAGGATTCCAAGTTCCGACAATTCCATTATTAGAAATAGTAGACAAATCTGGTGGTGTTTCACCTAAACAAATTGAAGCGGGTAGAGTAAATACTGGAGTTATATTATTTACTACAAATATTGTAAATGATAATGGATTAGCACATTGGCCTGCATCAGGAGTAAAAATATAAGTTGTTGTTGTGGTGTTATTTACAACTGAAGGATTCCAAGTTCCTGTAATTCCATTTGTTGATGTAGTTGACAATATGGGGGCAGATCCTCCCTTACAAATAGCCGGTAGTGTAGCATCAAATGTTGGGTCAATTTTTGCGTTAACAACTACAGTAATTGTGTTTTGAAAAGTTGAAGAAGCAGAATCAGTTATATTTACAATATAATCACCAGCATCAGAAAGGCTAATAGCATTGATAACTGGATTTTCATCTGTAGATGTAAAACCGTTTGGACCAGTCCAACTAAAAGTATAGGGGGCAACCCCACCAGTTGGATTCGCAACTAATGTAAGAACGTCACCCTCACACACTGAAATCGAAGATGTAGTCGAAGTAAGAATTGATTTTACTTTAGTTGTAGAATATTTTATAAGCGTGTGGGTTGGGAAACCTTCATTTAGGTCATTGGGGACATTATTAATTTTAACGCCATTAGCAAATAAATGGAAAGAAAATAGGCTTAAAAACAGTACGACTAATAAGTAAATTTTTTTCATTGATTTTTGGGGTGTGTTAATATAAATAATTAGGGTGAAAAGTTAAAAATCTGTTTTTTAAGTTGTATTTAACAACAACAATTATTCAAAAGTATGGAAAATACTTATCAAAAATACAATAAAATTTTAAAAACGTTAAAATGAATTCGCTAAAATGAATCCACTTGTCCAAGCATTTTGAAAATTAAAACCGCCAGTAACAGCATCTATATTAACGATTTCTCCTGCAAAATAAAGGTTTTTATGTAATTTGCTTTCCATAGTTTTAAAGTTGATTTCCTTTAAATCAATCCCTCCAGCTGTTACAAATTCTTCTTTAAAAGTGCTTTTTCCGTTGACTTTAAAGCTGGAATTCGTTAGTTGATGAGCTAAATTTTGAAGCTGAATCTTAGTTAAATCTGCCCATTTAGTTTCTTCAGTAATATTTGAAGCTAGCACTAAACTTTCCCACAGTCGATTTGGAAATTCAAAAGGAGATTTTTTCGAAACTGCTTTTTTGGCATTTTCTTGTTTTAAATTTTTCAGAATTTTTTCAACTTCGTCAATGTCAACATCATTCAACCAATTGACAAAAATGGTAAATTGATAATTTTTATCATTCAAAATTCTTGCTCCCCAAGCCGATAATTTTAAAATTGCTGGGCCGCTCATTCCCCAATGTGTTATTAACAATGGCCCAGTCGAGGTAAGTTTAGTTTCTTTTACTTTTATTGAAACTTGTGCCGAAACTCCAGGTAAATCTTTTATTCTTGAATCTTTAATATTGAATGTAAATAATGAAGGAACAGGAGTCACGATGGCGTGACCAAAAGTTTGCAACATTTCCCAGATTTTTGGGTTGCTTCCTGTGGCAAGAATTAATTTTTCGGCAAGATAATTTTCATTTTGGGTTTCGATTTTCCAGAAGTTGTCTTTTTTGAAAATCGATTGTACACTTTGCCCTGTCAAAATTGTGATTCCCAATTTCCGAGTAGCTTCTAGAAAGCAATCGATTATGGTTTGCGACGAATTCGAAACTGGAAACATTCTTCCGTCGTCTTCGATTTTCAGTTCAACTCCGTGATTGCTAAACCATTCTACAGTATCACCCGAACAAAATTGATGAAAAGGGCCGCGCAATTCTTTCTCGCCACGCGGATAAAATTTTACCAATTCGTCAGGTTCAAAACAAGCGTGGGTCACGTTGCATCTTCCGCCACCAGAAACTCTAACTTTAGTCAAAACTTCATTTCCGCGTTCTAGAATGGCTATTTTTAGCTTCGGATTTTTTTCTACAATATTGATAGCTGTAAAAAATCCCGCAGCACCACCGCCAACAATTATAATGTCGAAATTTGAGTTCATTTTTAAACCATTAAGGGAATTAAGATTTATTAAGTTTAGTCATCTGCCAATCTAGTAAAATATTCATTTACTAACGGTTTTGTAGATTTTGTAATATTAGTAGTGTTGAAATTAATTAGTAATCCCTGTGGAATACTCAATAGCTTCATATAAGTTAATAGTTTAGCCTCATCTATTGGGTGGAATTTTTCAACTGTTTTTAACTCGACGATGACACAGTCGTTTACTAATAAATCCAATCGCAATGGATTTGATAACTCCAAATCATAATAATCGATTTCTATATTAATTTGTTGTTGAACTTTGTATCCATTTTTTTCTAGTTCATATTTTAAACATTCTTCATATATTTTTTCCAACAAACCAGGGCCAAGTTTCTTGTGAACTTTTATAGCAAATCCAATAATTTCATAAGACAATTGGGTTATTTCTTTTTTTGTCATAATTTAATTATTTTTTTAATAAACTTAATAATCTAGTTCTACTATAAATCTTAATTTTCTTAATGAACTTAATGGTTTAATGTTGTGTTGATTAGTAGAAAATAAGTCTTAATGGTTTAATAAAATCATATTTTATCTGGGAAATTCGAAATAATTCCGTTTACGTTGAATGATTTTATTTTTTGAATGGCTTCTTCTGAATTCACCGTCCAAGGATAAACTTCGAATCCGTTTTCTTGCATCAAAGCTACATTTTCTTTCGTCAGCAATTGATAATCGGGATGGATAGAAAAGGCTTTTATTTTTTTGGCGAAAGCCAATGCTTTGTCGATAGATTCTTCGGTTAAAACTCCAATTCTAATTTTAGGATTTAATTTATGAAATTCTTCAAGCATTTTCCAATCAAAACTCGAAATTAGAAAGTCATTAATATCCCATTTTTTATTTGAAATGTAGTAATTTATCAAGTCGCTTACGGGTTTTGCAGTGCCTATTCCTTTGAGTTCAATATTGATAAAACAACGTCGATTGACCAAATCAAAAACTTCAATTAGTGTTGGAATTTCTTGATTTTTCCCCGAATGAAAAGCTTTCAAATCTTTTAAAGTAAATTCATTAACGGCTCCTTTTCCGTTAAAAGTTCTCTCTATTGTTTCATCGTGAATGACGACTAATTCCCGATCTAAACTCAAATGAACATCAAGTTCAATTCCGTCAGCGTTTAAATGAATCGCTTTTTCGAAAGAAATTAAAGAGTTTTCAGGTTCATAACCCGAAGCTCCTCGGTGTCCAATTTTTAACATTTTGATTGTATTAAATGAAAAAGTTCTCAAAGTTAATTAATGCTTTGAAAACTTCGTGAATAACTTTGAGGTTATATTATTTTTCCAATAAAACGATATCAAATTCAGTATCAATATTCACTTTTCCATTAGAAACATTAGCTTCTTTCCCGGAATAAGCATCTTTCAATTTTGTTCCATCTTTAAAAAGGGTTCCAACTGAAATTTCTTTAGTTCCTTTTGGTAAATCCAAACCAATAACTACGTTATCTGAATAATTCCCTATGGTAAAAGTTCGGCTGAAAACATAAGGACTTGCCGAAATTTCTTGGTGAATTCCAGCTCCAACAGCTGGATGATGTTTCCTGAAATTACCTAATTTTTGCCAATGTAAAAGCACTTTTTGAGTTTGGGGATTGGTTTTTATGTCATCCCAATTCATCATCGAACGCAAGGTAGCATCTCCGGTAGTTCCTGGAATGTCTAACGGACGAGCACTTTCGTCACCATAATACACTTGCGAAACTCCTGGAGCAAGAAGCAATTTTGTTCCGCTTTCGAATGTTTTTTCTCGTTTCTTATCAAAAGGATAACTATCGTCGTGGGAAGAAACATAGTTCATAACTGTATTTCCTTTTAAGTCATTTTGAAGA
>NZ_JAQTPQ010000040.1 GCF_028712645.1 Flavobacterium sp.
TCAAAAAGCTATCTAATGTTCTCGAGAAAATCGAGCCTTCTTTATTTGAATATACTATCGTTGCAGGAAATTTGTCTCTTTTTTCTTCTTCCACTACCATATTTGTAAAAAATAATATCTTATACAAATTTCCTGTCTTTTTATGCTCCCAAAATTCTTTTGGAGATAATTCGTCCTGTATTCTATAATCAGAATAACCTAATATATTTTCTATTTGTTCAGCATGAAATTCTCTGATTTTTGACTGAACAAATTCTTCCATATATGTATCAACTAATAATGAAAAATTATCCGCCTCAGATAATGTATCGAATGTA
The DNA here is from genome assembly GCF_028712645.1 of Flavobacterium sp. GTDB lineage: Bacteria > Bacteroidota > Bacteroidia > Flavobacteriales > Flavobacteriaceae > Flavobacterium. The sequence continues at coordinate 318 of NZ_JAQTPQ010000040.1, forward strand.
TTGGCTTGTGCTAAACCATGTGGAAATTGAGCAGTCTCTAATTGACCAATACGAACATAATATAATAAATGTTCTGGCCCATCAGATGAAGCATATACTAAACAATGTTTTAACTCTTTATTTGTTTTCATTATTTTCTACCACAATTAAATCAGGATTACTATAGAGATGCACCAATATATTTACTCCATAATAATCAGTATCAATATCTTGGTCATGCAAGTATTTAGAAGCTTTTAATAATTGTTCTTTATCTCTGTCTGTTGGTACTAAAATTTTAATAATATTAACCCATTTAGGATTATTTTCATCAAATTTATCCATATCGTATATATTTTGTTTATTAAATGTATCAAATGATTTCATTTTTAATTTCCTAAATTATAGTGAATATAATATAATTGATATTCTTTTATTTTATCTTTTAGATCGTCGCAAGTAATAATGAATTTTTTGAAGTCAATACCCAATAATGTAAAATATGCAATAAAATTTTGAATAAAAACTGATAGTTCTTTCCCTTCATATCCGGTTATCAACCTTACAATATTACCATTAAATTTTTCACGATATAATTGTTCATTGATGTCTATTTTAACACAATTATCATATTCTATTTTGAAGTTTGGAAACTGATTAAATGCTTTTTCTAAGAAATTTGTCCTATGTATATCAATATCAAGACGATAATCAGCTGTACAATTAGGGTTATCGTTAATATATTGTTGCATTGCCATAAACATAGGTCGTTTTTTATTACGAATCCTATCTACATGATTACTATTTTCAATCTGATATATATCAGTATTAGCATAAGGTGTGGAAAAACAGTAATCAAATACACTTAAAATATCTTTGAATTCATACTCTTGATAAACAGGATATTCTAAAAAATCAAGAGCTTCTTGCCAATTAACAGTTAATGTTAATAACTTACTCGTATATTTTGAAAGATACTTATATTTTAATCCCTCAAAAGTTAATTTGAACCCAGCATACTTATATGCCCGACCAATGATATTACCGCAATCACCGTAAGAAAAATATTGTACAGCAAATGATAAACATTCAATAGGAATCTTAACTAAATCAATTTGGAATATCTCTCCATTATCCAATAAATAGTCAAATGAAGTTATATCGCTATTAATATAAGGGAATTTTGGTGTATAATTTGAACCATCTGATTGTATCCATGATAATTTTGAGGTATCAATTTTACTATCATTCGAGTAAATAATATCTAAATCGCCGAAAGTTTCTTTATCAGGTAAAATTTCAGCGATTTTAAATATACCTGTTGGATATTTCATCTTTAATTCAGTTAAAACTGATTCACATACTTTTTCATAGGTTAATTTATCAATTCTAACTGAACCACAACTCAATGCTCTGCCCCCCATTTTATCACCTCATATTTTCACAACTATTATCACATAATCCACAATCACCGACTATTCCTTTACAATCACAATAATTAGATAATCCTGATTTTGTTTTAATCATTAAACAAAGTAAATTTTTATTAAATAATTTTATACCAAATAGTGTATAATGTAAATACTTTTCATTCCAGATAATCATAATTAGAATTCAATATATTCAACTTCATTTACTACACAGTCGAATATTGTCCAGAATAATGTATTACCATTCATCAAATGCCATATAACCATATCAATTACACCGTCATCAGTAATATCCGTTTGTCGAAATGCTTTTTGAAAATAATCATCGATTTCTGGTAAATCTTTGATATATTTTACTAATAATAGATATAATGCTCTACATTGACCAGATTTATCTTTTGTCTCTTCATTGTATAGAGATAACAATCTACTTAATTTTTCATCATTTGTTTCTGGTTCAATTTTATCCCAATTGATATTATCTGAACTAGAATAGATAGAAATGAATTCGAGCCCAATATTATTATCTAATGCGATTTTTTTAGCAGTATATTTATCTCTTGCTGTAACGAAATATTTGCTAATCGTATCTTGTTCATTTTTAAATTCAAAATAATATTTCATATCGTTCCTTGTATTTTATTCATGGTCATACTGTTCAATATTAAACCCGTCTCTCGTGGCAATAACTTTTACGTGGTTACCAAACATCATTTCCATAACATCTTCAATATCAGAATTTTGAATGAATTCATTAAAATATTCTAATAAATCAATAGAAATATTTTTCTTTTTATCTTCGTGTGAATGTTTGTAATCATAGAGATCTGCTGCCCAAATATCTGGATTATTACCGTCATAACATTCACAATGAATTTCATCTAAATCATCTGGTTCTGTTGCATTAGTGAAACTTATTTCGTGGACACTAAAAACACACTCATCTCCATCATTGAAATAAGGAGAATACTGAGTCCATATAATTGCACCCAAGTCTGGAGATTCATCAAAAATCATTTGAACAATTTGTTTCATTTGAGATTGTGCTTCTTCTTCAAAGACTTTTTTCATTTCCTGAAATTTAACTAACAATGTTTCAGTTTCTTGTTTAATAACTTCTACTTTTTGACTCATGTTATTCAACCTATATTATTTCTAATTAATAATTTACCTTCACCCCATTTAGGTTTTGGTAGAGACGGATCAGCGACGATTGGTTCATATTGAAAATCCCATGCGGCTAATCCTTGTTTATTTTTTCTTTCTTCAATATAAAATTGTTTTATTTCTTTCCATTTAATAATTTCCCAACATTCACCATATGCATCATAACTCCAGCATTGTGCCCAATCAGGATACTCTTTATTATGACATTCTTCCCATTCTAAAATTGTTTGATAGATATATGTCATATCAATCAACCAATGGTATGAATTTGTTTTTTGGTCTATTATGTTTCATTGTACCTGACATCCATTTTTGTATAGTCATATTATTAAGATATTGTTCAACTGTTGGGATGAAACCGAGATCTTGTAAAATATGATCCAATATTCAAATAATATAAATACTATTATATATTAAATTATATACATTGTCAATTAAAAATAAAGGATACTATAATGAGTAAAACAATAGTTGAACACATACCATATACATATCTTATCGGATGGTCAAAATTAAACAAATGGTATTATGGTGTTCGCTATGGAAAAAACTGTAATCCGAATGATTTATGGAAAACATATTTTACGAGTTCAAAATTAGTTAAAAAATTTAGAGATGAATTTGGTGAACCAGATATTATTGAAATAAGACGAACATTTGATTGTCCAGTTAAAGCAACAAACTGGGAATTAAAAGTATTACATCGTTTAAAAGTAGTATCTAATATAAAATTCATAAATGGTCATGCAGGAGGTAATGGTTATAATGCTATGTTACAAGCAATTAAACACACAAAAGGCTTTGCAAGAGTATATGATAATGTAGGTAATAAAATAACAACAATTAAAAATGATCCAAGATTAATATCGGGTGAATTACATGGTAACAGAAAAGGTAAATTAACTGTTATTGATAAAAACTCTAATAAAAAAATTAACATATCGTGCAATGATTATAATAAAGAAATACACACTCATCCTAATACTGGTAAAACGCATAGTAATCATAATATGACAGGTAAAGCCAATTATATAATAAATGATACTATAGTTAAAATAGATGTTATTGAGGCAACAAAATTAAATTTAATATCTGCATCAAAAGGAAAAACCATATATAAAGATATTAATACAAATGAAATTTTATATTTGGATGGAACAGATAATCGAGTTTTAAATAAGGAAGTTGTTGGTATAAATTATGGTAAAAAATTAAATATAAAAAACAAAAGAAAACCAGATATTTGCGATATAAGTAATAAAAAAGAATATATATTACATAATTGGATTCAATATATAACATCAATAGATAGACCCAAAAAGATAAAAAAAATATATTCTTGTATTTGTGAAATTGAAACTAAAGAACACTATGACAAAGCTGGCTGGAATCGTTGGAAGGCCGACGATAAATCAAGAATAACACATATTGTACCAAAAAATATATGTTATTATATTGAAGAATTTTCAATCAACTAATTTTATTTTTCTATTATATTTTAATGAACCAGACATCCAATCTTGCATAATCATATTATTAAGATAATCTGAAACAACAGGAATATGACCAAATTCTCTTGATAAATGATTTTTAACAATTAATGATGTTGGTATCTTTTTTATTTTATCAAAAATTTTACCAAACACCAATTCAGTAATATATATTCCGAAAGAATGGTGTAATAAAGCGTGGTGTCTAATATCTGGAAATACATTAAATGAACTTTCTAAAAAAGAATGTATTTCTAATACTTCATTATAACTTATATTATATAAGCCCACATCAATTTCAGTGTGTTCAATTATTGAAATATTGTTAATTGGCATTATACTATCAATTTTAATATTTCTTAAATATGATTCAACACTAAAAATCCTATTCATATCTTGTTGACAATGATCTTCTGCTATATCTCTTGGGGAATAAGTTTTACCAGCAGAATTTATTCGAGTTATACCAAAAACTTGTTCAACGATAAAACACCCAAAAGCATTATGCAAAATTGCTCTATGTCTTACATCAGGATGAGTTTGTTTACTTGAATCAATGAAATTATCAATATCAATATAATCTTCTGGTATACCACCATACTTTTTTGCGTGTATTTTCGCGTGTAAAAATGGTTTCATTGAATCAATAAGTTTTATTATAAATAGTAATTAAAATCATATCGGCGAAATAATAATTCAAATCATTTACTTTGATATAATCTTCTAATAATGAAATAGCTTCCTCTTCTGTATCAAATGACATATCTTGTAACCTATCATCTCGATTATAATAAGGTCCATGTGCAGGTGGATTTTTCAATAAACCATCTGAACTCAATTCTTTCCAAACATATTTCTTTTTAATCATCGTGTACATCTCTAAGTAATATTAATAATTGTTCAATAGCTATACTATCTTCATCATGAATTACTGCTCTCCCATTAAGAGAAAAAGATTCAGTCCCATTATTATAAAAATATATTATTTCATTAGTATCTTTAAAAATGAGGTCTAAAATTTGTCTTTTTACTTTTATTTTTACACCAAAGAATCCTTCCATATTGATATAATAATTACATTCTTCGTTCGTAAAATATGATTTAAATAAGATTAATCTTCGTATTGATCTTATTTTTGGATGTTGATATAATGGTGGATAGTTGTGATAACTATACATATATTCCTCATAAATTTTCAACATAACCTTATCATTTATTTTTTCAATATAAATTCTTAACTCATCATATTCATTCATTTCTTACACCGTTGATTATTTGAAACCATCTATTTTTTATTAACTGATAATATGAATATGAATCTATTCCATAATTACCAATAGCCCATCCATCATTTACTTCAATCAATATTGTTTTACCGTTATCTAAAATACCAAAATCAAGAGTATAAGCAATATTATTCAATTTCTTATTAGCAATATCAAATACAGATTCAATTATATTTTTATCAGGAAATAACAAACAATCCCCTAAGTAATGTTCACATCCTATTATCTTTTTATTATTGATATATACTCTATATTCACTTAATATATCAATAACATCTTGAGTTTGAACCAACGATGAAGGATTTATTTTTTGATGATATATTTCAAAATCAATATCCCATTGTTTATTAGCAACAAAAGCATTAAATTCTTTAATTTTATTATTAGGTTTAATAAAAACTGGAAATTGTGATATACTATTCAATAATAAATCAGAATTTACCTCTCTACCAATAAAATCGTTAAATAATCGTATTGAAATTTGTTCTGGTATAACTAAATTATTTGCGTGTAAATAATTAGAACACATTTCTACGCTACCAACGATAATATTATCATTACTGAAAGGGATATCTATCGAATTTATGAAATATGATACTTTATGATTAGATTGTATAGCTCCAATTTTGGCACTATAACAAAAATCAAAAGCTAATTCATTATTTTCGTCTATTTGAATCCAACAAATCACGCTCATTGAGATATAATTCTTTTCTATCTAATCTATCTATTATTGCCACCTTGATAGACCAATATGTTACAGGATTTGTCGTTACTTTCAATTCTTCAATCAATTCAATTAATGTTTTACCCATACTCTTTTACCAATTTTCAATACAATTATCTAGAGCATCTCTGATATCAACGACGTCATCTAATTTCATTCCCATCAATAAAAGAACGTCTTTATCTGGATGACTCAACCGTAAATCATGGATAGTATTATGTTTTTCATTATTTAAATGCAATGTTAAAGTAACAGTATCATATTCTTGTTGACTTGTAGTAAAAACTTTTTGTATTCTTCTAACCATTATTCACCCTAAATTTCTTTTTCTGCTTTTCTCAATACCTTCAATAATTCCGCTTGTGATTTGAAATGGATCATATATTCTTTACGAATATTAGGAAATCCATTTTGTTCTAACCAACAAAATGCTATTTCTGTTTTTGGTTCAAGAGAAAACCATTTTTCAACTCTACAGTTATCAACATACCATGCTTCTATGTGTACAACTGTTTCACCAGTAATATCATTCATGGATCTAATAATAAATGATCCACCAACAACTTTTAATTTCGTACTCATAATAAAAATCCGATTCAAGTTATAAAATATAGATATATTATAATTGAATCGGATAAAATTGTCAAAATTATTTTTATAGTTGTTTTCTTTTACTATATGAGTTTTCTTCTAGTATCAAAAACTCTCCAGTATTACAGAAATTTACTAAACTATCTATTGCTACTATGTCTTCAATTTGACGTTCGATATTGATCTTTTCGACTCCTAGTTCACCAATAGCAATATCAATGTTTAACCATTGTTCAACTAATTCTTCTAATTTCATTTGATATAATTTTCGATTGGTGGACATGATGGAATAATAGCATTAGGATATGATTCTTTATATTCCCTTGCAGCTAAATCATAAGCTTCCTTCCAACCATACTTCTTAATTGAAAATGTTTTATGCTTATTATCTGGTTTATGTACAACCCAGGAAGGTGTTTTATATCCATTTCGACTCACGAATATTGTAAACCATAACCCAGGTAAAATAGCATTTTTACTACCGCGGCCTTTTCGGGGAATATTAACATATTGAATATCTTTCATACTTTGTCGATATTTAATAGTGGTTTCAACACCAGACTGTGCTGAGGATTTTTCAAAAAATTTACTGATATAATCTGAAATTTTACTCTCTACTTTAGATTTGATATCTCGAAAAATATTGCTATGATTATTAGATTTTCTAACGATTCTAGAACTTACTGGACCAATTTTACTTAAATCCAATCTAGGATATACAAAGTCCAAATATTTTTCAATCGGAGGACATTTTGGAATTTCCCAAGTTGGTTCATACTCTTGTTTGATTTGCGCTGTTTTCAAATAAGCGCCTTCCCATCCCCATTTCTTAATAGCAAACGAACGAGTTTTACCATCTGGTTTTTTATAATACCAGCAAACAACTCTGGTTCCATAAGTGCTAAAATAATTCAATTTCAAATAAAAGTTATTGGCGAAAGTAATTGTGGTCATCATAATATTATTTCTCTATTTCTTGTTTTGTATAAAAATTTGCAATTTTAAAAGCGATATTAACAATATGCGCTGGACTACTGCTATCAAAATCTAACATGATACTATGTTCTTCCCAATGACCATGTTTATTCAAATAATCCCAACAGCGAAGATGTACTATATTGCCAGGGTCAAAAAAGTCTTCGATTAACATAAATCCTCTATTATCACATTCTTTTTCTTTTTATTACGTTTTCTTCTCGGTTTCGGTACAATACAATCTGTATACCATACTCGCCGAGCTGATTCTTTTGCTTTGTAAAATCTGTTATATTCATCTTCTCTACAAATTTCACACGGTTCCCACTTTGCGCAGGTTATTTCTGACCAAGCATAAGTTTCAACTCGGCGAGTATTATTACAATTAGAACAAACTAATTGCTCCATTCAACAAAACCCAATCCTTCTGAAATAATAGCATATTTTTCAACTTTTAGTTTTTTAAGTGCTATATCTCCGGATTGATAAGAATATTCTAAACCGCAATCTGAATTTAACATCTCAATAATAGCAATCAAGTCATTTAATTCATTATTAACCCTTTCTCTATTAGTTGTAGCTGTACCTGGTATGATTCCATCTAATCCAAACTGAGAAGCTTTAGAAGCCGCTTGAGCGACTTCGCAGCATTCTTCAGCTAATTTATGTAATAATAATTGTACCTTATTCAAAATATTAAACCCTTGCTAAAAAATTTCTGATAGTTTTACGACTCCAATCTGGTACAATTTTTCGATCAAGCATATCAACAAGGATACTATTAACTACAACATTATGCTTCCTGATAGGAATTCTAACTTCAATTGGTGCAAGATTGTGTCTTTCAATGGCCATCCTGATACCAAATTGTTTATCGTATCGATCTTTTGGGCTACAAAATGATGCTTGATATGTTACATAATTACCTGATTCGTCAGTATGTAAAGAAGAAGCGATTGTGATTACACCAGTTTCTTTAGGTGTACGTTTACCAAGTCTATAAATTTTTGTGTTTTGCATATTTAATTCCTTAAAATTAATTTTTCAATAATCGGTTTATTGTTAGTTTTTGTATAATATAAATTTTTACATCATATCCTCCACTCTTACTGGATAAGTTAAATCTTCTTCGTGAATATTATATAACTCTGATACAGGTGCTGTAAATAGTTCTTTAATTTTTTTTTTTTTTAATTTTTCTTCAAGATATAAGACTCTAGCACTTAAAGATATAATATCTTTATCTTCGAACTGCTTAATTGCACTATAATAAGTTTCATCTACTATCTTGATATAATGGTTGAATAGGATTTTTTAACATTTAGTTACCTTTAAATTACAAATGAAAGAAATATACCATGGTAGATCAAATTTAGCGAAAGATGTATATCTTTCAGCTTCTTCTATTGAATTGAATTTCCAAATCTTTTTCCATGAATATGATGGTCGATATTCAATACCAAAAATATAAATTTTATAACAATATTTCATTGAATGATTACCTTATTATTATGAATATAATTGCCTATATCATTATAGAATCCTACATCAGCAAACCATTTCCTCTCAGAGTTATATACGATAGATTCAAGTAAACAAAAATATAAAAGATCTATATTACGTTGTGTATCAGTGCACTTTTTATTTTCGATGAAGTCTAACAATGCTTCATGAAATTCAACTAAAATAAATTCTTTTCTTGCATGATTAAATTCGATATATTCTTCTAATCGTCTACACAATTCTTCTTGTTTTGTTTCTTTCGGTTTACCTTTTTTTGGTTTTTCTCTTGGTATTATGTAAGGCTTATTTGTCATATAAATAAACAACCATTAAATTATTTGCCGCTTCTAGGGTTTCGTCTGCACTAAAAATATGTTGTCCAGTACAGTCAAGGGCATTTGGTATAAACTCTGCAATAGTACCATTATAAGCAGTACTAATAACAACCCAAATTTTATTACTACCAATATATTTGAATTTTGCCCCCAACGGTAAACGTTTGAAATTGACAACTCTATCTACAGCTTCCTCAATAATCCAGTTTTTTGTAGATACTTGTTTCAAGCCGGGTACAATTGGGTATTCGTGTCTTTCTTCTACTTCTTGACAAGCTAATTTAAATGCAGTTTCGTTGCCGTATTTATTCAGTGAAAATGTTTTCCTCCATTGTACACTACTATATCTTCCCTTAATTGCAACCCAAGCAAGATATGTAGAATGCCCGCTTTTAATAGTTCTTAAAGAAATATTTTCAGAAACTTTAAATACAATATTTTTACTCATAATATTATTCTCTCGTTATTATTTAACATATGATAATTTTAATAGCAATTTACACAAATGTCAATAAATTTTAATGTTATACAGAAGTATCAAAAAAATTATCTAAACCAATTAATTGTATACCATCTTTATTTTCTAATCTTTCTACATTTAGAGAATTTTCTGAATATTCATACCAATACTTCCCGGTTTGTTTTGAATTTGATACATATACAATACTTGCAATACCATTTGGACTAGCATTATCAAAAACTTCAATTGTACCTTTATTTACACGAATGACTAACAAATATGCAATCATAATCAATACATCTTTTGATATCATGAATATGTACTTTTATATGTTCGCCTGGTAATATCATTGGTTTCATAATATATCTCTTTAAATTAATTTATGATTATTTTAATAAATGTTTACGCAAGTGTCTACGATTTTTTTCAAAATTTCAATATATTCTTTTCTGTTTTTATTTCTACGAATTTTACGGATATAATCAGAAAGATCTAAACAAACGCTTAACCAACTCCAAGTAGGTCGTAAATTGTTATGGGCATATTCAAGTAAAAGATAAAAAACTTCAATTTTTTCTTTGTCAATATTTCCTTTAGTTAATAAAAACTTAACAGGAAAAATAAAATCTGTTGAATTTGCCCATCTATCAAATGTTGGAATATATCCAATATCAATTTCATTTGAATTAAATCTCAAATAAAATAATTTCGATAATGGATTAGGATTTGAAATGGTTTTATTATTATCAGTCCTATTAAGATGGCTGACGTGAAAACCTTGTTTATGAAAAATTTCCGCTAATTGATGTGTTAGATCCACATGATGCATAATTTAATACCTCTAACATTGGCGATGGTTTTAAAAACTCATCTATATCATTATCATTTCTAATTGGAATTGGTAATACACCAGAATCAAATATTATGAAGTAAGGAGCAATATCATATTCCACAAAATCAGTATCAATATCTCTAACTAACTTAATACCTTCAGATATTATACCTCCATTTGAAATAATGTCAATAATTTTCTTATTTGACATCATATTTCCTCTTTATATTAAAATCTTTTTTACGAATTTTACACATCTTACCATCTGATCCATGAAATACTATACCTTCTATATCATTACTCAGATCAGATAAATAATGTTTAATTGATGAATATGAAAAATCGACGATGTAGAGAATTTCATAACCATGCTTGATTAAGATATGATATGGTAATCGTTCTGGATTGCCACCAACTTTCGGTCCACATAACTCATAAGTCCCATCTTCGATTACATCGTTCAGTGACATGAATCGCCATAAACCTTCGATGAAATATTGATCTGCTGGACTATCTTGTTTACATTTAACCCAATGTGGCCAATGTCCTGTTATTGGATCAGGTTCCTGGCACGGAATAGCATCTTCGGGTGGTATCTTACCTACTTTACAATCATATCGCTTATATAATTTCCCACTAATAATAGCACACGCGGTGCCATCGAATTTACGAGTAGCTTTAACACCTTTTTCAAGATATACCCATTCATTTTCTTGCCGAACTTTTGGGGTAATATTTGATTTATTACCCTGATGTAAAACAACGAATAATGTACTAATTTTTTCATAAATATAATTCACCAAATGAAACAATAATATCTTCATTGAAGTTTCTGATAACTAATTCGTCATATACTTGTTCTGCATTTTTTGAATTGATACAAAAAGCATTAACAATTTCTTTATGCTCATTATTAGCAAAAAATTCAGCTATTTCTTCAACTGTCCACATGATATATTCTCCAAATAAAAATAAAGTATGTAAAATTATAATTGATTTTATATAAATGTCAACTATTATTTTTATAGTGTTGCATACATATACCAATCTGGGACGTAATCAAGATCGTTTTTTGAATTATACTCATTTATGAATTTATTAGCTGTTTCTAAATCAGGAAACTCTTTTACTTCATCGATTTTTTGTCCCCAACCCCGTTCGCTTTCAATGATATATACTTTAATCATGATAATTTCCTAAATAATTTTGAAAACATGATTTATTATAAATAAAATTCACGAAAATGTCAAATAATTTTATTGATGATATATTTCTCTATCAATATCAATACCATCTCAATTATCTACTCCTGCAGCTTCTAGTGTATCAAGCCATCTTAATCGATCACATATATCCTTATCAATATTATTGTTAGTTTTGATTATATCTAATTCATCTGAAATCGTTCTTGACTCTGAATATTTTTGTGATATATCTTGTTCTAATTGATGAATAAGTTTTTCTGATTTTTGTTTATATTCAGCAAATTCTTTTGAAATATTTTTCAATGATTCGTATTCTTTGTTTACACGAACAATAGTATTTTTAACTTGATGAATAGCCCAATCAATATTATCCGGGCCATTAGGATACATCTTATTATAAATTTCAATTTGTTCTTGAGTACACAATTTTAATAACTGATTGAGTAAATTCTTATTATTTTTAACTTTTTTATTATTTACGATATTATCAAATTGTATATCACGAGATTCTTTAGTGATATAGGCCCATTCAGCAGTTAATCCATCAAAAATAATTAAATGATGATTTTTATTATCTTTCTTTTTGATACTTGTACACAATTCAATATTAACTGGATTATTACAAATAGTTGTACCATTTATCTTGATTGAATCAATATCACAACAAATAAATTTACTCATACTAATTTTCTCCATCCAGCATTGATCAGTGCATCAATAATAGTTGTTAAATTAATACCATACTCATAAAGACCGATATCATTTTTTAAATCTTCAATAATAACTTTCTTTGCCTTTTCTGCATACCAATTTAAATTTTTAATTTGTTCTTCTGTTAGATAAATACCTTGTAACAACGAAAATTGAATGTTATTCAAATATTCAGATATAGCACCATATTCAGGGTGTGTAAGATCCATTTTTAATTCCTAGTGATGGATAGATATAGAGTTTTAGTATTATTTGATATTTCCCTTAATACTTCTTTCGTTTTATTATCAATACCCATCGGGTATATCGTGTATTTTGGTATCAATCTCAAATCATCATTTAAAAAATCGATGATATTACTTCCGATGAAAGATATAATATCTTCTTTAGTATTTTCTGTCGATATAGTTATACCAATATGATTATTATTTACAGCATCAATAACTCGCTGTTTTTCAATATCGTCGGTTGGTTTATTTTGCATCCCATAAAAATACGACTGATATAATGCTCGTTGTATTTCTCCAACGTCACATACAGCTACAAGTTGTACTTGTGTACCAAGATAACATATTTGTAAATATTCAATAACTTCGTATGCAATCCCTTTATTTCTAAACTCATCTTTTTCGATTTCTGTTAATTGATCAAAAGTTAAAATATTAACCGTAAAAATATCCATTATTTGTGTCCTTTATATGAAAAATAAATTGCGAGTATTGACCAAGTTATATTTGATATAACCATCATAACTGCCCCATAAAAACTAAATTCTTGCCCGATTGATGGATAAAAATATAAATTATACAACCCCCATGAAATAAAGAATAACATACTATAAATAGATAAACCTTTAACTTCTTTATCTTTTAATATTATCCTACAATTGTTTAACGAAGTTATTCCCCCAATAAGTTCGAAACACCCATTTATCAAATCATTTAGTTGTTGTGAAAAATCATTTATATTTAGCATTTACCCTCTTTTTATTTCCATGATATAACTGTTTAGCTATACTTTCTAATAATTCATATTTTGCTATTCTATTTCTCCATTCAATAGGAATAGAATCAAAACCATAATATGCCCCAGCTAATTGTCCTGTGATAGATGCAATTGTATCTGCGTCACCTCCTAAATTGGCTGCTAATAATATTGCATCTTTATAATTTTCTGTTTGATTGAAACACCAAATTGCGGCAGAAATAGAATCTTTAACGTATCCGGTTGATTTAATATCAGTGATCCGCGAATTTATCTTATTTGCTCCAATTATTTTCAATCTTGGATAATTAACAATTGTAGCTTTATCAATACACGATAAAGCTAATAATAATAATTCCACAAAAATTGTACAACAATCGATACAATCAACGCTTGCGTGAGTTGTTAATGAGCTTCGCATAGCATATTTTAAAGCACTTTTAGTATCAGATAGATAATACAATGCAATCGGAGCAATACGCATTAATGAACCATTACCTGAAGATAATGATCCGTTTGGCAATCTCGCCGATAAAACATAAGCTGAATTTACCTCATCATCAGTTCTAATATATTCATCTAATATTTTTCTCGTTTGATCCCCTATATCAAAACAAACATCATTACTACTAAAGTATCCTGTTTTATACCATTTGACGTATTTATCTAATTGATCTTTAGCATCAAATCCAGCACAAACGATTAAGCTCTGAGCTAAGCATAAGGTCATACTTGTATCATCTGTCCATTCTCCGGGCTCTAAATAAAAAGGGCCGCCGCCAACCATATCAGTAATTGGTTCAAATGTACCTCGCTCTTTAAATTCTAATGTTGTACCAACTGCATCACCAATTGCTAAACCAAATATACAACCCATATATCTATCTAATAATTTCAAATCAAACCCCCTTATCGTTGAGGGAATATGTTTAAGTCTATACTATTTTCTACCATACTTATTAAATACCTCTTTAATATATTCTACACTCACGAAATCCCCTTTTTCGTGATATTCCGGATAAAACGCTTGAGACAATCGACGACCGTCTTCATCAGCAATATTACACCCACTATCATCACGAATTAACTGATAAATTTTTCCATCTATCTCAAATAAAGAACCTATTGCTAAATGTGTTATATTCATTTCAAATTATCTCTTTTTATTTTCAACTATAATGATAAAGTAAAATTACCATTTTTTCCTGTGATTGTCAATATATTGATAGTTTCTATTATTGTTTTTCCGGTACTGTCAATCATCGTCCAATCAGTAACACAATCATCAATCAAAATATTGTGTTGATCTTTACCATTGATCATACAATATTTTAAAAATGAAATAAATTTTCCATTTTGTTGGATATATTCCGTAGTATTTTCATAATGATATCTATCAAATTTCTTTGTTTCTTTCATTAAATCTTCGATAGAAGGCCATTTAATAATAATAACACCTAATAATTCCTCTAGATCATTTTTCATTTGATCTGCGAAAATTTCTTTATCGCCTTTATTCCATATAGCAGCAGAAAAAATATTAACTTCTTTTATTTCTCTGGCCAATAACCAAGATTTAACTTCTTTTATATTCATTGCATTAGTTTGACTAAACAAAAAATCTGACCAAGAAGTAATAATGGTTTCTTCTAGATCCAACCATACAATTGGTTTATTTTTTATTAGCATAAATTTCTAAAATTTGTTTAGTTGCCATAGTAATCACATTATCTTTTGCATATCGATATTCTATTCCTATACTTTTTGCATATTCCCTAGATATTCTATTTAAAGTAGAAGTATCTAAAATTTCATATCCGCTAACTCTTTGTAATAAATCTTTAGCTAATTCGGGAAGTTCTTTTGATATTTGTTCGTTAATATTCATAATTCCTCGATGATAAGTAAACGGTGTTTTTCACCTAAAGAACTGGAATGAAAATGTGTATGTAATTTCATATCATTAACATGCCAATCATGCCATTTATCTTCTAAAAAAGCATTGATATTATGTTTAGGGATATCATTGATAGTGAACTCTTCATCTAAAATTGTCCATATTCTTTTGATTTTAGTTGATTTTTTGAGTTCAATGATATCCCCGTTGTTGACTTCAATTAAATAATTCATAAATAATCAACTCGTTTATAATAACCCTAAAAATAAATTTCAAGGTTATTATATTATTCATATCATAATTTGTCAACTAAAGTGTGATATTCTCTGAAATTTTAGTAATCTCATTCCAACTAGAGAGATTACTAAAAACATTTTTAACTACCTCAAAATTCATACTAGTAAAACTTTCAGTGTGATCAGGATAATTGATATGTGTATATTCATGACATGCTGCTGTTAATAATGACATAATCATTTCTTTCTTATTAGTACTCCAATGTTTTTCAGGATTGACTTGAAAAACATACCCTCCATCAATTTGTTTAAATTGTGCTAGAGCAGTATCTGATATTACCCAACCAATATTGAATGAAATGTCATAATCCATGGTTTGAATTACTTTGATCACACATGCTTTCCATAATAACGCCAAAGTTTCATATTTCTTTTGCATTGTAGCAGGATCAAGTTTAGTAGGCAATTTATCAATACCTTTCTTTTGAATATCAACTACAAAATTACTTTCAAGATTAAGATGTTGTTTGATATAAGAAATTTCAGGCTCAACTCTAACCATCTCATCAAATATCTGGTTCATTTCTTCGCGGGTATTACTATCTTGCAGAGCAATTACTAATTCTTCAATTTTATTCTTTACTGAAAACGATATTTGAGTTTCTTTGATAAATTTCTTTATCGCCTTGATAAAAGAAAAATTTTGTTGCCCTTTATAGACAATTGTTTGGTTGTATAATCTACCAAACATATTTTTATTCATTTGAATATTATTCGTGATTTTTTGTAGTTCTTCACGATACTTATACTGCATAGAGTCTCTGTTAGAAGATAAGCAATCAATTGAATTTAACGTCAATTCAATAATGAACTTTTTATTTGAGGATTCATTTAAATATACCTCAAACATTTCAATACCATTTTTTCTCACAGCAGCATAATACATATCATATGCACTTTTGGTATAAATATTACACCATTCTGCTTGATATACAAGTTCTAAATATTCTTCAATATTATCCAATAAATTATTATTGATATAGATATTGATTCCAGGCAAATTACATCTGGCAATAAAATCCTTTCCTGTTTTTATATATTCATTCATGTTATAAGAAAATGATTCATGAAAAAATATTTGAATCCTAGTACCTTCTCTGTATTGAGCATTAGTATTCAGCTCATAAGATAAACAACTACCTTCTACTTTATTCGTTCTAGTATGGATAAAATATTTATCGTGGGCGAATAGTAATAGATTTTTTGCCTCACCGAAGCCACCAGTAGCATTTTCACCTTTAACTGAACCGGATAATGTTAACATGGCTTGGATTAATCTATCAGTATCCATTCCACACCCATCATCTTCGCAAACCATATTATCTACATTTAATTCGAATCTAATATTTTTACTTCCAGCGTCTACAGAATTTTGTAAAAATTCTCTAAATAACGCTAATCTCGGACTTGAATATTGTCTTTTGATATTTTGTGAGAAATATGTTGAAGGGATTTTAACTTGTTCTTTTCTCATAATATTTTTCCTCAAATATAAAGTTTACATTACAAACTTTATTATATGTTAATAACAAACCTGAAGTCAAATATTTTTAATTTGAAATATGCATATCAATTAGGTCAACGAATTCATCTTTTGTATATTCGTGACTTTTATTTAATAAATTTTTGATTGTTTTAATCAATTCTTCATAATATATATTGTCTTCTTTTAAAGTATCTATCTCTGAATCTTCTACCTGACTACGCGATTCAATTGCTTGATATAATTCAAATTCTTCTGAATATTTAATGAATTGTTCTTCTAATTCATCTCTGGTTAATGTATTGATGATTTTACATATTTCAGTTGGAGTAAAATTTGATGGAACCATATTATAATCCCATTTTACTATTGATTGAATTTACATTTATAGCTGGTAGATTGATATTATTAGGATCAATAAGAGTCATAGGAATAAATGGTTCA
>NZ_JAQTPQ010000281.1 GCF_028712645.1 Flavobacterium sp.
TTTGGGGTCATTAAACTTGTGAATTCCCATACCAATTTATGCTTTATTTTTTTTAATATTCCAACCTTTAATTTCCATAACGCAAAGCTCTGATGACTTATCCGGACTATCTTCAAAGCCAATCATCCAAAGTGCCACGACATCCGATTTAGTTGCAGCAAACTTGGCTCTCATTTCAAAATAACCGTACTGGGGAACAAATTTCTGCTCCATTTTCTGTTCTTCACGAACCACACAATTTGGATTAAAAAACTTATGTTGTCCAATCTCACTGGCTAATTTCCCAGCAAAAACTCCTGTTTGAACAGAGGAGCATTTGACTTCACCATTAAATTCAGGACACCAAGGCATTTGATTTTCTACAATTTGTAAAGAAAGTTGCCCATCTTTTATTTTGTAGTTAGGCTTAGACATTTCTCTGGAACTCCATTGCGGTAAATAATAAGGCAACCAATTGTTGGTATTTAATTCTGATTCACTAAAATCCTCATTGAAAACTAATTTGTAGTCTTTCATATTTATAGGTTTAATTTCAATTGATTTTACAGAGTTGTTCATTTTTTGTGAATGAATTTCTAAAGGGCAAATTACTAGTGATAGTAACAAAATGACCAAAATTTTAATCAAATTTTTCATTTTTTAAAACGTTCTTTATTACTCTTTTTTGGGGTTTGGTAAACAAATACCTAGCTTTATCGAATAGGTTGTTGTTTCTTTTTCTTTTTCCTTGCCATAACTATTTTTGCTGATATTTATTTGAATTCCAATTGATAATATTGTAATTACTATAATAGAAAAAACAATTAATTTATTTTCTTTATATTTCATTGTTATTCAATTGGGATACAAAAATCTACAATACTAATTTTTTCTGGGTGTTCGTTGAAATCGTTATAATAAACTTCATAAGGGTTTTGGTCTGCTTTTTTGTATCCGTTTTCACTCATCCAAATAAAAAGGCTACTCCACGATTTTTCAAATTCATTTATTCCAATTTCAAAATGTCCAACAATAAATTTTCCCTTTTCATTTGTTGTTAAGCCAATTTCTCCACTAACTTCAACTTTTTCTTTCAATGAAATACAAGCACTCATTCTAACTTTATCAGGTTCCGTTATTTTAAAACTATCGTGATAGATTGTAACTACTTTTAAATTTTCATTTTCTAAAAGTCCTTTTGGTGTTGCCCACTTAATTAATTTGGCATAAGCATTTTCCATTCCGTTATGCCCAATTTGTGTGATAAATGCTAAATCTAATTTAGGCATTTCTTTAATTTCAATTTTTGCTTTCATTTTAATCCATTTTTTATGATTATTAATGTTGCAAATATATTCCTCTAATATTCCACTTTCTTGTCCATTCTTGCTTTGTACTTTACCAATCTTGCTAAATTTGTTTGGATTGGATTTTCTGAATTCTGTTGGGTTTATACCGTAAAATTTTTTGAAAGTTCTTGTAAATGAAGAATTACTATTAAATCCATATTGTAAGGAAAGTTCAGAAATTGTGATTTCTCGTTTGTGCAAAAGTATTGACGCTGTTTTTTCTATTCTTTTGCGAGTAATGTACTCGTTTATCGTTTCGTTTGTAATTGCTTTGAAAATTCTGTGCAAATGAAAAGGTGAATAAAATCCAATATTTGCGATAGTTTCCAAAGTCAGTTCTTGGTCTAAATTATCATCGATAAAGCAGAATATGTTGTTAATTCTTTTTATGTAATCTTCTTTCATATCTAATTTATATATTTTGAAATAAATGGCAATAGCATTTATTTAGTCTTTGTCAGTTTCATATTGTTTTAAATGTTTTCTTTTAACACATCTATCACTTTGTTTATTATTTATAAACATCAGGATTATACAGTTCCATATAAATTTCTGGTTTTGGTAATTTTGTAAAACCATATTTTTCATAAAGCCAATCGGCGGTTGAGGTTAATAAAATCCACCGTCTCAATCCTTGCAAGTTGGGATGATTCATTACTGCATTCATAAGTTTTTTTGAAAGCCCTTGTCCTCTATACTTATCTAAAACATAAATATCTCCTAAATAGGCAATGGTTGCATAATCTGAAATTACTCTTGCAAATCCTATTTGGTTTTCTTTGTGAAACAGTCCAAAATTCAAGGAGTTTTCAATAGATGTTTGTACTTTTTCTATTGGAATATTATCACTCCAGCCTGAATGGTTGGATAGAAAATCGTGAATGGCAACTGTATCCATCTTGTTTTTATCAGTTGTGATTGTGTAGTCATCAAAAGTGATTTCAATTATTTTCATTTCGTGCTAATTTCTATTTCAGTTTTAGTATATTTTAGGGCTATACATTTGGTAGTCGGTTTCAAGTTTTTATTTTCTGTTTACTTTTCTATTTCATCAAACAATAACTTCCATAAGTTATTTTCAAATGTACTTCTGAAAATTCCAAAATGTCCAATGTCTTTTGTATTGTATTCGTTTGGTTTTAAATGCAATCTTTTTACATCAGTATTTTGATATTTTTCAGTCAACCAATCAACGGCTTCTTTTGGTGCGTAAAAATCGTTTTCAATGCTTATCGCAACTGTTTTGGCTGAAATATATTTAAAATATAAATCTTGTTCTAAAACTTCATCAAAAAGATAATTTGGCTTCTTTCCCCATCCGATCCATTGTTTTGCTACGTTTTTCGGTAAGTTTTCCATTCCGCTAATTCTCTTAGATGGAATATAACCGAAAATATTGTTTAATGTTGGAAAAAGTATGTACCAATTTAACCATATTTTTATTCTATCATTTCCTTTCCACAATTTCCAATATCCACTTTGTGCAGCAACTAAAATCAGTTTTTGAACTTGTAATGAAGATTTTGCCAAACCAATAAGTTGCCCTCCTATACTGTGTCCGAGTATAGTTATTTTTGATGTCTGATAATTTTCTTTTACATATTTAATAACAGATTCCAAATCATTTCTACCCCAATCTGAAGCGTTATTTGTCTGTAGTTTGATAGGTTGCTTTAAAGAAAATCCAATACCAGCATAGTCAAATGTAACTACAGTAATACCATTTACCGAAATAAAATTCGAAAAATTTTTGTAAAAACCTTGTTTTACACCTGTTGCAGATGCAATAATAAGAACTGGTGAATTGCTCCCTGCACTATATATTTTTGCAGTAATTGTGTTTCCATTTGCTGTTATAATTTCTACTGTCTCCATTTTAATCAATTAATGAGTTGAATCGCTTGTCGATGTGGTGAATTTTAGCACAACAATTTAACAGAACCCTTTCTATTAAACCTTGCACAAATGCTTCATAGAATTACTTCTGCCCCATATTGTCAAATCAATGTTAAGATTCGTTGTCCTCCCCCAATTAGTAGGAATATTCTTTCGGTATTGTTACTCCGTTAAAATGATTTGTCAAGTCATAAAAGATGACAATTGTCAAAATAAATCCCAAAGCCAAAATTGGAAATGATTATCTTTTTGGTGTTAAACTAAATATAGATTGTTTCATTGTTTTTTGTTATTAATTGAGGCAATATGTCCAAAAAACGAGAGAATAGCAAGTCTATAATATAGAATAAAAAACAAATTGAAAGGGAATGAATTAAGTCCTGCAATACTAAAATATAAATTTGTGTTAACTGTAAGAAAATTGTATTAAAAATAGGTAAATATTATTAAAAACAATTATCGATACGTTTTTTTATTCCAGTTTACTAAACAAAAAACACTCGAATAGATGTTTTTAATAATTGCACCCAACGTGTTAAAATAGTTTAATTCTTTTACTAAATTTTTATAGTCGTCTAAAATTGTTATTTTCATCTTTTTAATTATCAATAATTATCTATTTTTATATTTTTTACTTCAATACTCCTAAAATCGCCACCACTACCACCACCAACAAATATTCCAAGTTTACCACTTTGAATATTGTTTAATTTTTCCACTTCCAATGAGGGTACTTTTGAATCATTTATAAAGGCTTTGATGGTTTTGTTTTCGACAATTAAGGTCATTGTAAACCAACCATTGGGATTTGGCGGATTTTTAATTTCCTTTTCAAATATTCCGTTTCGTTCTTCTCTTAACTTTTTCCAGGTGTAAATTGGGTGTGAAACGTATTGAATAGCGTGTATTTTCCGAACTGAATCTGTGGCTAAAAAATTAAAAGGACGACAATATACTGCATCATAAGTTGTATCATCTTGTCCGTGGAAAGCAATACCAATAAAACTTCGTTGCACTACATTTTTGCCTCGCATTTCGATTTTGATTGTTCCATTTT
>NZ_JAQTPQ010000041.1 GCF_028712645.1 Flavobacterium sp.
TTATAACTTTCCTGAAAGAATTACTAAAAAAATGCATCTCGGTTCTTTGAGAATGTATGTAAATGAAACCAATGCCTTCCTAATTACAAAATACAAAGGATTAGATCCTGAGGTGGGATCTTGGAATCCATTGCAAGCTGGTATTGATGGAGGGGTTTACCCACAAGCACGTGTCTTTACATTTGGTGTAAACGTTGGATTATAGCACTAATTAAATAAAAAAGTATATTATGAAACTAATAAATAAAAGAATAATTTTTATGTTGCTTGCCTTATCTTTTATGCTAAGCTGTCAAGATAGTTTTCTTGATCGCCCTTCTCAGTCAGGGACAAGTACAGATAATTTTTATCAAACAAAAGAAGATTTAAGGTTAGCTACTGCCGCTCTTTATGGAGGTAAACCATGGTGGCAATATAATCAGTCCTACCTTGAACTTGGAGATATATTAAGTGGTGATTTGATTGCTCAATGGTGGGCAGAAGCAGTGCAATTAAATACATTTACAGTTTCAGGTTCTAACGGTATCTTAAGTTCAGCTTGGACAGGATTGTATAATACAGTAGGACACAGTAATGCAACGATTAATGCAATTTTAGAGAAAACACCAGCATCTGTTTCTGATGTCGACAAGAATGCTGCACTAGGAGAAGCCAAATTTATTCGTGCCGTTTCCTATTACCACCTAGCTATGTTATGGCAGGATGTGCCAATTATTGAAGACAATAGAAAGTTGGTGACTTCTCCATTGGTAAATAGAAATACGGTAGAAGATGTTTATAAGTTCATTGTCAGTGATTTGACTTTTGCTTCAGAACATTTACCAACATCTGATACTCCTGGACGTGTAACCACTTGGTCAGCCCAAGGAATGCTTGCCAAAGTATATTTAACTATGGCAGGGTTGGGGCATGCTGATGGTAGTCGTGATCAAGCATTATTAGACAAAGCGAAGTTATACGCACAAAACGTATGTACTAAAAGCGGATTGACGTTACTTCCTAACTATGACAATCTTTTTAAAACACAATACAATGATAATGTAGAATCTTTGTTTGCATTACAGTGGACGGCTACCTCAGGTTGGGGTATAGGGAATCAATTGTTGACACACTCTCCAAGTGATGCTCTCAATCCAGGAAAAACTGGAGCATGGACTCCATATCCTCCTACTTATGATCTTTTTGAACTTTATGTAGAGAAAGATTCAGTAAGAAGAAAAGCAACTTTTATGTTGCCAGGGGATCATTATGCCGAATTAAATCGTGCAGAGGGTGGTTATACAGCTAGTGGATCGTCTATGAAAAAACACATTATTGGTAATGAGTTAGACAATAATACGCCTTCAATGACATTCCTAGGTTCTATAGAGCATAATTATATACTAAGACTAGCCGATGTTTATTTAATATATGCCGAAGCAATCCTTGGTAATAGTGCTTCTACTGCTGATGCTGATGCCTTATTCTATTTCAATAAAGTAAGAACTCGTGCGGGTGTAGATGTAGTAACATCATTAAATACAGATGTCATTTTAAAAGAAAGAAGAATCGAATTAGCTTGTGAAGGACAATTTTGGTACGATTTGGTACGTCTTTCTTATTATAACCCTACAAAAGCCATTAGCATGCTTTCTAATCAAAAACGTGTGCTTTTTGATTATGACAAAGTTACAAAGGTTGCTACTCCAAAAGATCCTTTTGCAGCTATTTCTCCAGCTACCGAGAGTACTTTTAAATTAGGTTTGCCATCTTCAGAAATAATAGCAAATCCAAAATTGGCTCAACCTCCAGTTCCTTATTATTAATTAATTAAAAAAAAATATTATGAAAAAATTTTTAAATAAAAAGATTTATTTTTTACTAATGTTCTGCTCGGTTGCAATCTTTGTTATATCTTGTAATAATGACAGTATAGGCACACCAGTTATTACAGACGTAAGAAATTATGCTGCCTCACCTAAGGATACTATTATGACTGATGCCGTTGCAGATCAGCAATGGGTTGTTATTGAAGGGCAAAATTTGCAAAATGCACTTAAAATATCTTTTAATGGTGTACCAACAACATTCAAAAGTACGCTGCTGACTCCTAATAGTGCCATAGTACAGATACCGGCCATCATTTTTTCGACTATAGATGAAAACAAACTCTATACTTTAGAGTATGTAACAAGCGAAGGATCAACAACTTTTTCGTTCCATCTTGGTCCGGCAGCACCTGTTATTACAGCTATCTCCGATGTATTTGCACAACCAAACGATTCGGTTTATATATACGGTACCGATCTCGTTTTACTGAAAAGCTTTTCTTATGGAGGAACACCAATTAATGCGGTTACCACAAATCTTAGCGGGACTGTTCTTGGTTTTCTAATGCCATCTCCGGCACCTACCTCTGGAGATGTTGTAGTAACTACAATGAGTGGTGTGGCTACTTTAAAAATAGTTGCAACTCCAACAATTACTGGTATTTCTAACGAGAATGCTATTGCAAACGATTCAGTTTTTGTATATGGTACGTATCTCAAAGGGATTCAATCCTTTACTTTTTCTGGTTCGACCATTACTTCTTTCAAATCAAACAGCAATGGAAGTGCAGTAGGGTTTAAAATGCCCTCTATTTCAGCAAGTGGTCCTGCGTCCATTACAACATCATTTGGTACAGCTACTACGGTGTATGATGTTTATAATCCATATAATGTTCAATACGCTGGAAGTGCGACAACAGGTATAGTAGCCAATATGGAATGGGGTGATGCATTCGGCTGGGGCTGGTGGGGAGGTTCTGCTCTCTCAGTAAGCGACCCGGGCGCAACAGGAGGTTGGATATCACTCCATACAGATATGGCTGTCAATAAAGGAATGTTCATAACAATAACGGATCCTGTTTTGGCAGTTGGTGCTAGTGGAGGTAGAATACCTATAGGTGCTGCTCAGTGGATGCCTGTTGGTAATTTGAATGATGCAGTTGATAATTGGGCAATAAAATTTGAAATTAATGTTCCACAATCTTGGAAAGGTAGCACCATTGCTATTCAAACGGATTTCAATAGTTCTTATACAGCCAGATTTGAGCCTTGGCAAATTACCCCAACTACTTCGGCAGCTTATTCCACAAAAGGGTGGACAACAGTAACCATTCCGCTCTCTATGTTCCGTGCAAAAGATCCTACACTAGGTGAAGGAAAAGGTGCTTCTATAACAAAGTTGACAGAGATTTTGGGAGGTACAGGAAAAACAGGCTGTGCAATATTTAATATTAATTACGGAAAATCATCCACAACTACTGGTATTCATATAGGATTTGATAATGTCAGAGTAGTAAAAATTAAATAATTAAAGCACTTATTTAAAATAATGAAAATAAAAGCTGTGGGTAAATTATAGAATTCAATTTGCCCGCAGATTTTAAATATTAACTTAACAAACAAGCAAAAATGAATTTTAAAAACTTTTATAAAATAGTAATGTTGCTTTTTATGGTAACAATTGCCATTTCTTGTGAAGATAAAGGTAGTGGCGAAGCCCCAATACTTGTAGTTTCGACTAAAGAAGCTACTTTTGAACCAGAAGGTGGCACATCAACATTTACAATTGAAGCTAACTCAAAATGGACAATTGAAAATGAAGCCTTATGGTTGCAAATAGATAAAGCAGCTGGCGATGCTGGTACTACTACAGTTACCTTGACAACACTCTCAAACGATAGCGGTGTTACTCGTCCTGTTAAAATTAGGGTTATTGCTAATAATGGGCAAGCAAGAGTTATTTATATTTTGCAAGCACCTAATTTATACCCAAATTATAATTTATCACCAAAACCAGCCGATGCCACAGGAATGAGCAGTACAGCTGTAGAATTGGCTGCCAAAATGACTATGGGAGTTAATATTGGTAATACAATGGAGGCTTGGCGTAAAAATGGAGATGTTATTGTTTCAGATGAAACGGCTTGGGGAAATCCAAAAGTTACCGAGTCGTATATTCAATTTTTGAAAGCAACTGGTTTCAATGCGGTACGTATTCCTTGTTCTTGGAATCAGGGAAATTTAAGTGACGCGTCTAAAATGAAAATTGACCCAGTATGGCTTAACCGAGTGAAAGAAGTAGTTGGATGGTGTGTTGCAAATGATATGTATGTTATGTTAAACATCCACTGGGACGGTGGATGGTTAGAAAGTAAAGAGTTATCTGATGGCACACAGACACATAATTTTGACCCCTCATCTTCTCGAAAAAATGTCGTTAATGCCATACAAAAAGCCCTATGGGAACAGATTGCAACGGCGATGAGAGATTTTGACGAACATTTATTTTTTGCTGGTTCTAATGAACCTGCTGCTGATAATGCTCAAGAGATGGCAATTCTTAATAGCTATCATGAATCATTTATTAAAGCAGTGCGTTCTACTGGAGGTCGAAATACTTACCGAGTATTGGTGGTGCAGGGACCTGGTACTAATGCTTCTAAAACTTATGATTTGATGACTATCCCTAGTGATCCAACACCCAATCGTATGATGGTTGAGGTGCATGAATATTCCCCATCCCAATTCTGCTTTGTGGACGAAGAGGTACTTGGTACATGGAAAGTACCAGTTTTCTACTGGGGGGCAGGAAACCATTCTACTATCGAGCCAGAAAGAAATGCCACCTATGGAGAGGAGGATGAAATTGCTGATTCGTTTAATAAATTGAAAGAGAAATTTATTAGCAAAGGTATTCCTGTAGTATTGGGCGAGTATGCCGCTATGAGGAGAAATACCAGCAACAATGCCAAATTCATACCTCTGGATACGGCTAAGCACAACAAATCTGTAGATGACTGGACTACTTTTGTTACAAAACAGTGCCATACTAATGGAGTTGTACCATTCTATTGGGAAATTGGTAATATTTTGAATAGAAATAATAATACAATTAAAGACCAAGCAATGATTGATGCCATGAAAGCAGGGCTCAATTAAGATTAATTTAACCCGCTGGGCAATCAACTATTGATGTCCAGCGGGTTATTCTAACAAAGAATATTCTATTACTAAACAAAGAATATTCTATTACTAAACAAATTATATTAACTATTAAAAAACTATTATTATGAAAAAAATTACTTTTTTATTTCTGGCTTTGACAGGGATGTTCAATGTAGCCAATGCACAAATGCTCTTTGATTTTGACACTGTAAATGCAAGTCACGTTTTTTTAGATGGATGGAACGGCACATGGCCAAATGCATCATTTGCAAAAGTAGCCAATCCAGATGCTACGGGGATCAATACCTCTGCAAACGTAGGTAAATTCACAGCTAACGGTGGTGCTAATGCACAACTTAGATCTGAAGATATAGGAAGTGCAGTTCTTCCTAACTTTGATTTTGCTACTAATCCATATCTTACTATGAAAGTATGGGTAAATAAGCCGATAAGCGTAACTATTGAATTTCAAAATAACGGTTATTATCCATCATTTGGAACAGTAACCCAAAGCGTAACTACTATCAACCAATGGGTAACAATCGAATTTAATTGTACAGAATTTCAGTCTGGGGGGATACATGGTTGGGGAACTTATAATATAGTTGGAGTGTCTTTTGATAAGGATTTATCTGGAGGAACTGTGGCAAACGATGTTTATTATTTTGATGATATGAAACTATCTGCTACTACTACATTATCGACAAAAGATTTTGCAACTAACTCTGATTTCATCAAGGTTTATCCAAATCCATCTGCTAGCGAATTTAACGTGTCTAAATCTGAAGGACCACTTCAAGTGAATGTTTTTGATGTTTTGGGAAGAAAAGTAGCAACAGCAAAATCTGCTTCAAGTCAAGTAGCGGTGGGTTCTTCATTGAAACCAGGGGTATATATCGTGAAAGTGGAAGGTGCTAATGCA
Source organism: Flavobacterium sp. (assembly GCF_028712645.1). Classification (GTDB taxonomy): domain Bacteria; phylum Bacteroidota; class Bacteroidia; order Flavobacteriales; family Flavobacteriaceae; genus Flavobacterium. The sequence goes on from NZ_JAQTPQ010000041.1 coordinate 5,896, forward strand.
AAGGATTCAAAATCATTCAAGGTTATTAAACAATAAGGAATTGAATTTTTGTTTAGTAAAAAAAAGCTGCGTGTAATATACGCGCAACTTTTTAAAATAATTGCAAAATTATGAAAAGTTCCCAGAATTACTATTGGAGACTGGCTTTCAAGAAGAGTACAAAATAAAATACACCAAAAAGGCTGTTGTCACGAGTTGTGGAACAGCCTTTGTTATAATTGTAATTCATTAAAAAAAAATAGGACTGTCCGCTAAGCAGATAATAGCCTAATATAGCACACAGATGACATGAATTTAACGGTTAAATACGGATTTTTTTTGAAGATTATATAATCAATAATTGTGAAATTACCGCTTAATTCGTGTTAAATCAGTCAAAATCTGTGTCATTTGTGGCCTAATTTTACATCAATCGAGTTCAGGTTAATATGAAAATCTGTTTTATCGGTTTAAATCAGTGTCATCCGTGTGCAATTCTTAAAAATGGTGCAAGTAACGGATAATCATATTAATACAAGTTATTAAAAAAAATATTGTAACAAATGAATAAAATAGACTTGAAATTTTTGTACTTAATAGTGATCTTTTGTTGTCTTACTACCATAACGTTTGCTCAGGCTGTCCAGATAACGGTAAATGCTACTGTAAACAAAAAAAAGGTATCGCCATACATTTATGGAAAAAATGATTTCTTTGACCGTTCTAACCAATTTTATAAAGAGGCAGGTTTACGTTTTGCCCGCTTGAATGGTGGTAATAACGCATCGGCCTATAACTGGCAGGATAAACTTGATGTTCATCCCGACTGGTATAATAATGTTTATCCTGCTGATTGGGATGTACCGGCACAAAATATCAATACTAACTTTCCCGATATGCAGGGCATGTTTGCCTTTCAATTACTGGGCAGAGTGGCTTCTAGTGGGCAGTACAACTTTAATGATTGGGGATACAATCAATCACAATATTGGTCAGGTGTTGGTCAAAATTTAGCTGGAGGAGGTGTAGTTAATGCTAGTGGTGGAAGTACCGCTACGACTGATGGAAACATTGATTTGTTCTCTAAACCATGGCCAGCAGATTCTTCGGTAGGAATATTAAATCATTGGTTTGGAACTAATGGTTTGGGACTAAACAAAAACCAATTTGTATATTGGAGTATGGACAACGAGGTAGATGTATGGAATGGTACCCATGATTGGGCTATGCCAACATTAATATCGGCCTCTGTTTTTATGGATCGCTATATCGAATTGGCAAAGAAAGCGAAAGCCATATATCCTAACATCAAACTTTGCGGACCCGTTACAACTTCTGAATGGCAATGGTACAAATGGTCAAATGAAAGTATTTGGATCAACGGCAAGTATTATCCTTGGATAGAATATTTTATAAAAAGATGTGCCGATGAAGAAAAAGCCTCTGGAGTTAGAGTACTCGATGTATTAGATATTCATAACTATCCATTCTATAATAATAATGATACTGCGGCATTGCAAGGGCATCGAATTTATTACGATACAACTTATGATTATCCAGGTGCAAACGGTATTTATTCAAGTGCAGGCGGATGGGATACTTCTCTCAAAAAAGAGTATATTTTTAAGCGTATCGAAGGCTGGTTAAACGAGGAGTTTGGTGCAAACCATGGCATAACATGTGGTGTAAGCGAATGGGGAACTATGTCAAGTAGCAATCCTAGTCTTGAGTCGGTTATCTATGCTTCACATCTGGGTACTTTTGCCAACAATGGCGTTGAATTATTTAGCCCTTGGAACTGGTCTATCGGTATGTGGGAAACTTTACATCTTTTCAGTCGTTACGCCAAAGAGTATAGTGTTTCCAGCACCTCTTCACTTGAGAACACTGTTTCGGCTTACACCACTGTAAATCAATTATCTGATGCAATGACTGTCATAATCGTGAACAAGGATATGAATGCGTCACACACGGTAACGGTAAACCTTAACGGCTTTTCTGCCAAAAACGGAAATTCCGAAACATTACAACTTTCATCATTGCCAGCAACAGAAACATTTGTTTCTCATACTGATAATGCTTTAAAAAAGAGTACCATAAGTGTTAATTCGAATACATTCACGATTGCAGTTCCCGCTTTGTCAACCACGGCAGTTTTGCTTGAGGCAAACGTGTTGTCTATTAATGATGTAAACACATTGCCAACTGATGAAGCAGTAATGATTTATCCCAATCCGGTAAAGGATAAACTTCAGGTAAAATTAGATTTGGCAATTGCAGAACCAACCGAAATGACAGTGTATAACCTTGCAGGACAAAAACTAAAAGTTTTCACTATAAATAGTGACCGACAAGTGGTACACAACTTGGATGTGAGTGCATTTTCTGAAGGATCATATTTCTTGTCAGTAAAAAATAGCAGATATAAAAACAGCATACCTTTTATAATTGCCCGATAAAATCAAACTAAATATTAAATTAAGAGACAGATACATAATTATTTAAAAAAGGAAATTGCAACTTGTTTTGTGGGTTTCCTTTATTTGAGAAGCATCCTCCTCGAAAATTAGGAGGTCAAGTTGACCGTTGCCTGTTAATGAATTAGGTAATCCGAATTCAAAAACAGGTAATGGCTTTTTTAATCAATATGTTTATTATTCAAAACGAATTATTTTTGGGTTTATGAATAACAATCAAAATAATTATGCTAATAAATACATTACTAATTTGATTTTATATTAAGAAAATATTTGCAAATAAATACCCAGAATTGTTATTGCATTTTTTAAAAGATTAAAATAACACAAATTGGTTATGTATTGAATACATTTCATCCTAATATTTTTTTATAATAGAGCTAATTTTATATCCACAATAGTAGTACTATTAGTAAGTTGCTAACTCCTTGAAGGAGATAGAGTTATTGTAAAATAAGGTAAATTTTTGTAAATTCAGAAGATAATTAACCCCAAAAAATAAAAATCATGCGCATAACCATTTTCGGTCTTTCTCTTTTCTTTATGTTTTTTTATATGCAGGCTCAAGAGGAGAAAATGATAGTTGTTAATACGAATAACGAACCCATTACAGAAGGAAAATTTAAACCAGATTGGCAGTCTTTGTCTCAGTACAAAGTTCCCGATTGGTTTCGCAATGCCAAGTTTGGAATCTGGGCACATTGGGGACCACAATGCCAAGCCGAAATGGGCGATTGGTATGGGCGCGGTATGTATGATGAAGGAAATTGGCAGTATAATTTTCATATTAAAAAATATGGACATCCTTCAAAAGCAGGTTTTAAAGAAGTTATTCACGACTGGAAAGCCCAAAATTGGGATCCTGAAAAATTGGTGGCACTTTATAAACGTGTGGGTGCACAGTATTTCTTCGCAATGGCAAACCACCACGACAACTTAGATTTGTGGAATAGCAAATATCAGAATTGGAATTCGGTTCGGGTAGGTCCACAAAAAGACATCGTGGCAGGATGGGCTAAAGCGGCAAAAAAACAAGGACTTCCTTTTGGATTGAGCGTGCATTCGGCACATGCTTGGACTTGGTATGAAACTTCACAAAGAGCTGATAAAACAGGAACTTTAGCAGGCATTTCTTATGACGGCAAACTCACAAAAGCGGATGGCAAAGGAACTTGGTGGGAAGGTCTTGATCCACAAGAACTTTATGCTCAAAACCATCCGCTAAGCAAAAATAGTGACCAGGATACTAAATCTTTGTGGTCGCAATGGAATTGGGGAAATGGTGCATCTATCCCTGACCAAAAGTATTGCGACAATTTTTATAACCGCACTATGGATTTAATTAACCTTTACAATCCTGATTTATTATATTTTGACGATACAACCCTTCCGCTTTTTCCAATTAGTGATGCTGGTTTAAAAATAGCAGCTCATTATTACAACCACAATATGGCAACCCACAAAGGCAAATTGGAAGCGGTTATGTTTGGCAAGCAACTGACCAATGATCAAAAGAAATGTATAGTTTGGGATGTAGAACGTGGCGCACCCGACAAGCCACAAGAAAAAGCTTGGCAAACTTGTACGTGCATTGGGGATTGGCATTACAACAGAGGCATTTATGAGAGCGGAAGTTATAAATCGGCATCAACGATTATCCGTACTTTGGTAGATATTGTGAGCAAAAACGGAAATTTATTACTTAACATTCCCATTCGTGGCGATGGTACAATCGATGATAAAGAAGTGGCGATTCTTGAAGGTATAGCAGCTTGGATGGATGTCAACAAAGAAAGTATTTTCGATACACGTCCTTGGAAAGTTTTTGGCGAAGGCCCTTCCGTAGATTCTGTTAACCCGCTTGATGCAGCCGGTTTTAATGAAGGAAAAGTTGGATTTACCGAAAAAGACATCCGTTACAACCAAAAGGGAAATGTGCTTTATGCAACAGTGATGAGTACTCCAACCAAAGATATTTCACTCCAATCTTTTGTAAAAAATATAGGAAAGCAAAAAATTAAAAAAATTGAATTGCTGGGCAGTAAGGAAAAACTAATGTGGAAACTGGGCAATAACGAGCTCTTAATTACCAAACCAAAAGTGTGTGCCAACGATATTGCTTCGGTGTTTAAGATTACCTTGGCTCAATAGTGACTGGATTTCGTGACTTATTACAAGGAATACTTAGGCTAAAGTGATAAGTTTATTTCTTAATTTGAGTTTAATGTGTTGTTTAATAATGAATTTAATAATATGAAGAAGCTAAATGGTTTCATTTTTACAGTTGTAGGTTGGCTTGTTTTTAATACTGGATTTGCGCAAAACCCTAATTTCCATATCTATATCTGTTTTGGACAGTCGAATATGGAGGGTCAGGGTGCTATCGAAGCGCAGGATAAAGAGGTCGATAGCCGTTTTAAAGTGCTTCAATCGTTGGATTGCGATGGTCGAAATAAAAACGAGTGGCATACAGCCGTTCCTCCATTATGCCAGTGTGGCTCAGGACTATCGCCTGCCGACTATTTTGGAAGAACAATGGTAAAACATCTCCCTGATAGTATAACTGTAGGTGTGATTAATGTAGCCGTAGGAGGATCGGATATTCGGTTGTTTGACAAAGATCTTTATCAGAAATATGATTCTACTTATAAAGAAGAATGGTTTTTGTCGAAAATAAAGGCGTATGAAGGTAATCCTCGCAAACACCTTATGGATTTGGCAAAACTAGCACAGCAAGAAGGAGTGATAAAAGGTATCTTGATACATCAAGGGGAAGCAAATTCTGGAGATTCAGAATGGCCATCCTATGTGAAGAAAATTTACACAGAAATGTTATCTGAACTTTCTTTAAATCCAGATACAGTACCACTTTTAACAGGAGAAGTGTTATCAGAGCAGGGAAGTTGTTGTGGTAAGTGGATGAATCCGATTATCAATAAGTTGCCAATGACTATTCCAACAGCACACGTTATTTCGGCTAATGAATTAACAGGTAAAGATGCGGCACATTTTGATGAGCCCAGCTATCGTAAGCTTGGGATGAGATATGCTGAAAAAATGCTTTCGTTGATGGGTATTGAAGCTAAAGTTTTTGAACCGAAATGTTCTGAATAAGGAACTGTATTATGCTTACATCGGTAAGTCAGCCCGACGAGAGAACAGTTGAATGTGGTACTATTAGTAAACAAATACTTTTAAAAAAAGAATGAAAAAAGCAAAACAATATGCCATTTGGTTTTATCTTATTGGGGGGATTTTTTCTCTGAATGCACAAGATAAACTTTATCCAAATGAATTTCCACTCAGTGATGTTACTTTACTTGAAAGTCCGTTCAAACATGCCCGCAATTTGAATGTGGAAGTTTTATTAAAATACAATATAAACCGCTTGTTGGCACCTTATCGCAAAGAGGCTGGTTTGCCAGAAAAAGCAAAAGGTTTTGAAAACTGGGACGGACTTGATGGTCACGTTGGAGGGCACTATTTGTCAGCTCTTGCCATGAATTACGCTTCCACAGGTGATGCTGAATGCAAAAAGCGAATGGAGTATATGATTGCTGAATTAAAAGCTTGTCAGGATGCAAATTCAATAAAATATCCTGATTGGGGAGTTGGTTATGTGGGCGGAGTTCCCAACAGTACCGCTGTTTGGCCGTTTATTAATGCCGGAGATATAAGCTATATCTGGAAATCTTGGGTTCCTTGGTATAATGTGCATAAAACATATTCAGGGCTGCGAGATGCGTGGTTATATACGGGTAATGAAGAAGCTAAAACGATATTTTTGAAATTTTGCGATTGGGGTATAAATCTGACTTCGGATTTGAGCGATGACAAAATGGAGCAGATGCTAGGAAACGAACACGGTGGAATGAACGAAATTTTTGCCGATGCTTACCAAATGACTGGAAACGAAAAATACATAACTGCTGCCAAACGCTTTTCGCATCAAATGTTATTAGATTCGATGGCTGCCAACAACGATAATCTCGACAACAAACATGCCAATACACAAGTTCCAAAAGCAATTGGTTTTGAAAGAATTGGCGAGCTTTCTCACAGTCAAAATTATTCCGAAGCTGGCAGTTTCTTCTGGGAAACTGTAACTGGAAAGCGAACGCTAGCTTTTGGTGGCAATAGCCGTCGAGAATTTTTCCCAAGTGTTGCCTCCAGCGAAGACTTTATCAACGATGTAGAAGGTCCTGAGTCGTGTAACACTTATAATATGCTCAAACTTACCGAAGATTTATTTCGGGTAAATCCTTTGGCAAAATATGCCGATTATTACGAACGGGCAGTTTACAATCATATCCTATCCACGCAGCATCCCGAACATGGTGGGTATGTGTATTTTACACCAGTTCGTCCACGCCACTACCGTGTGTATTCGGCACCTAATCAGGCCATGTGGTGCTGTGTAGGAAGCGGAATGGAAAATCACGGAAAATACAACCAGTTTATTTACACGCATAAAAACGACTCTTTGTATGTGAATCTTTTTATTGCTTCGGAATTAAACTGGAAAAGTAAAAAATTGAAATTGAAACAGGAAACCAATTTTCCTTTTGATGAAAAAAGTAAACTCACTTTCACTGGAAAAAAATCAAAATTTTCATTGCTTATTCGGTACCCAGCTTGGGTTGAAGCAGGCAAAATGAAAATAACTATTAATGGAAAAGAAATATTAATTGTAGAAAAACCATCAAGCTATATTTCAATAAATAGAATATGGAAAAGTGGCGATATAGTAGAAATCAGCTTACCAATGCACAACACCGTAGAACGTTTACCCAACGTTCCTGATTATATTGCTTTATTGCACGGGCCAATAGTACTTGGTGCAAAAACTGGAACCGAAAATATCACAGGATTAGTAGCCAACGATAGCCGTTGGGGGCACATTGCTGGTGGCGAACGTTTACCAATAGACAAAGCACCGATTATTATAGAAGATAATTTGCAGAATATTGCATCAAAACTAATGCCTGTTGCCAATAAACCGCTCACATTCACTGCACCCGAATTAAAATTGATAAATGGCACAGCAATCGAATTTGAACCTTTTTTCCAAATTCACGATTCACGTTATTCTATTTATTGGCTGGCTCTTTCAGCTGATAAATATAAATCTCATATAGATTCGTTAGCCAAATTGGAAGTTGAAAAATTGGATATGCAAAGACGCACGGTTGATTTTATTGCACCTGGCGAACAGCAGCCAGAAGCCGATCATTTCATCCAGAAAGAGAATTCTAACACAGGGAACAATCAGAATCAGTTTTGGCGTGATGCTTCAGACAGTGGTTTTTTTAGCTATCTTATGAATACAAATTCAGAAGAAAATTTGAAACTGATTATTCGCTATTGGGGTGCTGAATGGGGAAACAGAAAGTTTGATATTTACATAGACGAAGATAAATTAATTACTGAAAATAATACCGATAGATGGAACCAATCGAGTTTTAAGGACATCGAATATACTATTCCAAATGCAATGATAAAAGGGAAAAAAAATATTCGTGTAAAATTTAAACCAGTTCAAGGAAACACTGCTGGAGCAATATATAATATTCGATTAATAAAGGAAAATCTATAAAAATAAAGTATAAAAATAAGTATTGAATTTTTAGAAATAGTAAAAATTGAAACACATAGAATCATAGAAAAAAGAGTTAGATAGACCAATTCTTGGATTCGCATATCTATGATTTGCTAAAATCAAGCGAAGCGTCTAAGAGAAACTAATAAAAAAACTATGTCTCTATGTGTTTAAAAAATCTAAATGGAATTACACCCAACGGGTTATAAAAATAAATTGGTATAGAAATCAGTTTTGTAAATATGAAAAATAAATTTGCTATTATTTTAGGGTTATTTGTCTTGTTTTTAACTAACATTATTTATTCCCAAAATCTTCCCGATTGGGAAAATCCTGATATTAATGGTACTAATAAAGAAAATCCACACGCCTATAGTTTTCTGGCTTCCGAAAAGACAAACAATCCTCTGATTAAGTCGCTTAATGGTATTTGGAAATTCAAATGGTCACCCGACCCACAATCTCGACCAGTAAATTTTTATGCCGAGAATTATTCAACGGAAAATTGGAACAACATTCTGGTTCCTGGAAACTGGGAACTTCAAGGTTTTGGAACTCCAATTTATACTAATTTTGTCTATCCATTCAAACGTGATGCTCCAAAAGTTACAAGCGAACCTGAAAAAAATTACACCAGTTTTCTTCAACGCAATCCAATAGGTAGTTATATTACAAACTTTAGTATTCCTGAAAATTGGAACAAAAAACAAGTGTTTTTAAACTTTAACGGTGTTCAATCTGCATTTTATGTATGGGTTAACGGACAGAAAGTTGGCTATAGCGAAAACTCTATGTCGCCTGCCGAGTTCGATATAACAAACTATATTCATAAAGGTGAAAACAAATTAGCTGTTGAGGTTTATAAATGGTGCGATGGCAGCTATCTGGAAGATCAGGATGTTTGGAGATTAAGTGGTATTTTTAGAGATGTTGATTTAATAGCCCGCCCCAAAACCTATATCAGCGATTTTTTTGTGAAAGCTATACCAGACAGTTCCTTTGATAATGCGAACATCTCTATTGATTTGAATATCGACAATCGTTCAACTCAAAATAGTCAGGGATTGCACGTAGATGCTGAGGTTGAGGGCTTTTCGGCACAAGGTGAAAGGATCGGTTTTTCATTTACAGGAAAAGTACCAGCAGTTCAAAAATCAAATCAAGCATCAATCGAATTGAACTCATTGATAAAACAGCCGAGACTTTGGTCAGCTGAAACACCAGATTTATATCATCTTATTTTAAAACTCAAAAACAAAAAGAATGAGATTGTTGACAAGGCCGAATGTTATTTTGGCGTTCGTAAAATTGAAGTTAGTGGAGATGTATTTTATGTTAATGGTAAAGCAGTAAAACTCAAAGGAGTGAACCGCCATGAGCAGCATCCACGTACAGGAAGACATGTGAGCCGAAATACGATGATTCGGGATTTAGAGCTTATGAAGCAAGCTAATATCAATATGATTCGTACTTGTCATTATCCTGACGATCCCTTGTTTTATGAGCTTTGCGATCAATATGGTTTTTATGTAATGGACGAAGCAAATCAGGAATCGCATGGTTTTGGTCTTGGAAATAAGGAAATGGGCGATGACCCAGCGTGGAAAAAGTCACATATAGAAAGGGCTGTTTCATTAGTTCAACGAGATAAGAACCACGCCTGTGTTATTTTCTGGTCAATGGGGAATGAAGGTGGTAATGGTCAAAACTTAATAGCGATGGCCGATACCGTGAAGAAACTCGATCCAACGCGATTAATTTATTCGGATACACAACGTGATATTTCTTCAATTTACGATGAAGGTTACTTGCATCCTGCCGATTTGAAAAAGTTAGGAGAAACGATAAAAGATAAACCAGTATTTATGCGTGAATACTTTCACGTGATGGGAAATTCGGGCGGAAATCTCCAGGAATACTGGGATGTTATCTATGCCGATCCAAGCCTTACCGGAGCAGCCATTTGGGAATGGGTAGATCAGGGATTGGCAAAGAAAAAGGATGGTTCTCCCTTAAAACTTGCGGAGCATCCAGATGATTATCAACTGAAAGATGATGAATTTTGGGCTTATGGTGGTGATTTTGGCGATCAGCCAAACAATGGAAATTTCTGTATCAAAGGCTTAGTTTCGTCCGACAGAAAGCCTTATCCTCATTATTTTGAGGTTCAGAAAGTGTATCAACCTATTGTGTTTAAACTTTTAAATGATAATGACATAACAATTGAGGTTACAAATCATTTTGATTTTCTATCGCTTCGAAACTTCGATTTTGAATACGAATATACATCAAACGGCAAATCGTTGCAAAAAGGCAAGTTTAGTTGCGATAACACCCTGTCAGGAACATCTTCAAGGATAATGCTTCCTTCGCTACAAGCGGTAGATGCAACTTCCTCGGAAATTGGTTTGAATATTTATGCTAAACTCAAGACGGCAACGCTTTGGGCAGAAGAAGGTTTTTGTATTGCCCGTGAGCAGTTTGTTGTCAAACCTTATAGTTGGACAAAAATAGCTGTAGTTGAAAAACAGGTGGTTGTAAAAGAATCATCTTCACAAATTGAACTTGGAACAGAAAAGATGTCTTTTGTTTTTGATAAGAAAAATGCTTCATTAGTAAGTTGGAAAGCTAATGGACAAGAGTTGCTGAAGGGCAAACTAGAACCCTATTTTTGGAAAACACCGAACGATAACCAAAAGCGAAGCGGTTATGTAAACGAATTGGGCAAATGGAAAGAGGCAGCAGAAAAATTAGAGGTTAAAAAAGTTGACATTTCCAAGCAAGGCAATTTCGTGTCCGTAAAATTTGACATAAATTTACCAACTATTGGTGCAAACTATATGTTGAATTATCAAATAAATGGTATGGGAAAATTACAAGTCGAAGCAACATATAAGCCTCTTTCTGATAGTATTCCTTTGATTCCTATATTTGGTATGCGGGTTCGTATTCCGGAAAATTACAGTACCATCGACTGGTATGGTCGTGGTCCTTACGAAAATTATCCCGATAGGAAAACAGCTTCCTTGATTGGTTTATATCATTCAGAATTAGAAAATTTTATAGTTCCCTATCCTGCGCCACAAGACAATGCCAATCGTTGCGATGTACGTTGGTTTTCTTTCAGCACCCAAAACAATGATGCCATTAAAATATCGGGTTTGCAGCCGCTGAATTTCCGTGCGTGGCCTTATACGGAAGACGATTTGGAAAACACAACGCACGATTACCAACTTCCGAAACGTGATTTTATTAATCTAAACATTGATTTGAATATTCACGGCGTTGGAGGCGATGATACTTGGGGGGCTATAACTATGGAAAAATATACTAATTTAGGAAATAAGCCTTATAGTTTTGGTTTTATTTTGGAATATGTTGGGAAATAGCAATATGAAGGAAGTAAAATAATCGGCTTAAAATCATTAAAATAAATCAGGTAAACAAATAATCTATATAGTTTAAATTATAAAAATATGAAAAAAAATCTATTATTGCTTGCTGTTTTGGTAAGTGGATTTATCGGAGCTGCCCAAGTGAAGATTTTAAGTCCCGACAACAAGCTGACCGTTATAGTTGCTGCAGAAGAGGGAATCCCTTTCTATTCAATTACATACAATGGAAAGGAGTTCTTGAAAAAATCTCCATTGGGATTAAATACAAATATTGGGAAGTTTTCACAACAACTGTCCATAGATAGTAATGTTGAAAGAAACACTATCAACGAATCTTATCATCTTGAAAAGATTAAACGAAGCAATGTTACCTATACTGCAAACGAGGCTGTTATGACTTTTAACCAAGATAATAAACCCGTTTTTGATCTAGTTTTCAGGGTAAGTAATAATGATGTTGCTTTTCGTTACAAGGTACATTCTAAAGGCGAAACTGCTGTTTGTGTGGTTAATGAAGAGCTTTCAGGTTTCGCTCTGCCACAGGGCACAACTACTTTTCTTTGTCCTCAAATGCAACCAATGACTGGTTTTGCCAGAACTGCTCCCAGTTATGAAACGTCATACACTGCCGATGATGCAATGGGGAAAAATGGTCGAGGATTTGGATATACATTTCCGGCATTGTTCAAGGTAAACAACAATGGCTGGATGCTGATTTCTGAAACCGGAGTGGATGGCAGTT
>NZ_JAQTPQ010000282.1 GCF_028712645.1 Flavobacterium sp.
GAATACCATCGCCATCAGTATCAATTACTGGACACCCATCATTAGACTTAGTACCAGCTACTGTAGGACATTTATCATCAGAGTCAGCAATTCCATCTCCATCTGCATCTGGACAACCTTTCAAGGAAGCAATTCCTTTAACATTCGGACATACATCATCTTTATCAGCAATTCCATCACCATCTGTATCAGGACAACCATTCAATGCTGCCAAACCAAAAATATCTGGACAAGCATCATCTTTATCAGCAATTCCATCACCGTCTGTATCGGGACATCCATTGAACTGTTTCAAACCTTTAACCTCTGGACAAGCATCATCTTTATCAGCAATTCCATCTCCATCTTTATCACTCCCCCCAAATTGGAAAATAATTCCAGCTGTATGCTGAAAAAGTGAAGGGGAGTCTGGCGTATGCGTACCAGAATAATTTCTATGTGGATGTTTCAATGATGTATTATAAGAAGTTTCTAACGAAAAACCCACATTATCATTAAACCATAAAATCAATCCAGCACCCGGATTAATAGTACCATAACTTTCTTTTCCCAAAAAAGTATATCCAGCTCCAATATGTAAAGAAGGATCAATCACTTTAGATTTAATCAAACTCATAAAGCTGTATTTAAGATTTGCATTTATACCATAATACATTAAATCTCCAGGATTAGTCACAATATATCCAGCTCCATTATGACCAGCTGCAGTAGGATCAAAATCTACGTATTTATTTATTTTATTTATAGATCCTTGAATACCTACCGAAAAATTATTCCCAATCGATCTAGCTACTCCTAAATAGGAAACAGAGGGAAGGATATTCCAATTTTCATTTACATTGAACATTTGGGAAAAATGCCTATCAATAAAGTTTTTTCCTCCACCAGCACTAGTACGCGTATCAACTGCGTTTACTCCAATTGTAATTGCCCAAGGATTATTACTATTCTGTGCATAAGTACTAATAGACATCGCCGTTAATACCATTAATAAAAATTTGTTAGTTTGTTTCATTTTTTTTATTTATTTATTTATTTATTTATTTATATTGTTAATTTTTCTGAATTGCTTTTAAATCGACATTTGGATAAAGTTTTTTCATAATTCTTTCAATATTAAAATCTCTTCTTTTTTTTACTTATTTTCAATAACATTTCATAAAAAATATTCATCTCTTTTTCTTGTTCAAAAGTCATAAATATTTTTTCCTAAGAAATTTTAAAACAAATTTGAAACAACTTCATAATTAATTATTTTGAAATATTACAAATAACACAAACACATTTCATTATTCATTTGTATATTATAAATTACTAAATATTAAAATTTAGATTTTGGTTCTACTAGAAATATGTGAGTATTTTTTTTTAACCACTAACTAGAATTAAGAAAGCTAATAACACGTCAAACAGTTAATAATCTATGCCATTTACACAAAAATCACTTAATTCTTAATTAATCATTAAAAACAACTTCAAATACAGTTCCTTCTCCAACTTCACTTGTGACGTTAATTTTTCCTTTCATATCCTCTATTTGATTTTTTGTAATATATAAACCTATTCCACTTGCCTTATCATTATTATGAAATGTATTGTATAAACCAAACAATAGCTTTTCATATTTTTCTAAATCTATCCCCAAACCATTATCCTTAACCGCTAAAACTTTTTTATTTTTTTTTATACAAAAATCAAATTCAATAACAGGTAATCTATCAGGATGAGCATATTTTATGGCATTCGTTGTTAAATTTAGCAAAACACTTTCCAAATAGGCCGAATTAAAACTAACAAGCGTATTTTTTGGCACTCGATTAATTATTGTTACATTATTGTCAAAACCATACATTGTAACTGCATTAATAGTATTATTTATATATAAACTTAATTTTAAGGGCTCAATTCTAAGATTAGCATTATTTTGAATAGCCACTAAATCATTCAAATTAATGAATTATCCAAGTCATTTGAAATATTTTGCAAATAAAATAGCATTTTTTTATTTTCATCAATAGTAGCCGTGTCTAAATCAATAGAATCAAGTATTAATCTAATATTACCTGCTATATTTTTGAAATTATGAGAAACAATTTGAGAAAAATTCATCAATCGTTTATTTTCCTCCCTAACACGCTTTAAAGACTCGACTGATTCTAATTCATTTTCTTTTGGATTAGATATTTCTCTAAAAGAACCTATCATTCGCGATGGTTTATTATTTGTGTCACGCTCTACAACTCTTCCTCTATCTAAAATCCATTTACATTTTCCACTTGAAGTAAAAATGCGTCTGTAATTTTCATATGAAGGAGATTTATTACACAGATAATCTTGCATAGCAGAATGGTACTCTTCAAAATCATCCTGATAAATTGTCGAATTCCAATGACTTAGCTTTTCATAAATACCATCACTTTCTAATTCATATATTTTTAATAACTGAGAAGAAAAAAAAACAATGTTAGTCCTAAGATCCCAATCCCAAACCCCCATATTCAAATCTTCTAAAGCTAACTCAAATCGTTCATTAGCAATTTTATATTTCAACTCTCCATTTTTAAAATCAGTTATATTGGAAATTTTAACATAGAAAAAAACAACTTCATCCAGACTCTTTATCTTATTTATTGAAATTCTGAACCAACATAACCCTTTTTGTGGCAATAAAACCCTGAACTCTATATCTCTTTTATTATCGATTTCATCAATACAAATTATTGACTCAAGAACCAATTCTCTATCTTCTGGAAATATTCTTTCATATATAGCCAATTCATTTTTGTTTAAAATATCCTTTTCTGATATTTCAAACATTTCATAAATAGATCCATTTAACAATTTAATATCACAATCATCTGAACCACATTCAAATACCAATAAAGCATCTGGAATTAGCTCATATCCAGTTTTATTCAAAGAATCTATTCTTTTATAATTTGCAATATTTAAGAATCCAATAATCATATTAATATTTATTTTAAAAATTATAATATATACTTGTAAAAAATATTTCTTTTGAGAAAACTAGACATATTTATCAACTTTAAAACTTTTACATAAAACCCTTACATAACTTCTCCTGCTGTACTTGTAGTAATATTTACTTCCATTTTCTTATTGTCTATCTTTAAAGCCACTTCTAACTACCTAGTAATCAATAACCATAATTTAACTAAGTAAATAACTATCATTTTTTTTGTCTTCATAATAATTACTGCATTTAAATTTTATACAACCAATATTAATAACTTGAATAAATAATATTTTCAATCATTTTAGACAACACTATCATTATGTAAAAATAGAAACAACTCAATATTTTGACAATCAAAAATTGTAGAAATAGTTATTATATGATGTAGAAATACATCTACATTTATGGTAGTTTATTCCTTGAAATATTATATTTTAGCTTACATTTGTTATACGATAGATTGATTAATATATTGATATGTTTTTTATATAATTGTCCTAATAATTTAGGGTAATTTTAAAAGTTGTAATATCCATTTTTAATAAATGCATCGCGTAAACTATCTAATTTAACATTTATAAATTTTAGACTATATGTCAAATGTAATTTTAATCGTTGATGACCACTTGGTAGTAAGAACAGGAATTTCTATGATTTTAGAAGAACACCTTAGTGATGTAAAGATTATAACAGCAAAGAATTATCTGGAAGCAATTTCGGTTTTAAAAAACAACAGTCTTAGTTTAATAATTTTAGATATAAATATACCTGGTGGAAAAAACAGAGAAATGATTCAAGAAATCAGATCATTTCAACCTGATGTAAAAATATTAATCTTTTCTGCAAATGATAGTGAAGATTATGCCTGTCAATATATATTAGCGGGAGCTAACGGTTTTTTAAACAAACAAAGTGATGAAGAATTAATAGTGAAGGCTATTTATTCTATATTAATAGATGGTAATTTTGTTACACCAGATATTATCAAAAAAATCATAAAATCCAACATCAATAAAACTTCAATAAACCCTTTTGACACTCTATCTGAAAGAGAACTTCAAATTTCTGAGTTATTAGTTTCTGGTGAAGGAAATCTTGAAATAGCAAACAAGCTTGACATAAAAGCATCAACTGTTAGCACATACAAAAGTAGAGTTTTCAGGTAATGTGGTCAAAAATAGTTGGTGATTTTTTATTTTAGATTAGTTAAATTACCTCCGTCAAATTGAAGAGGACATTGGCTCTGCTGAGGAGCAACCAACTAGCAATAGATTTGATACATATACG
>NZ_JAQTPQ010000283.1 GCF_028712645.1 Flavobacterium sp.
GTACCATACTCCAAATCATAAAAGATAAGGCTTCTGCATTGTGGTTTTTAAAATGACCTTGTTCAATACACTGGGTTATGGTGGAATTTAAAACTTCAAATGTTGCTTTACCTTCATTCCATTCTTCCTCATCTATGGCATCTAAAAAATCGATAGGAGCTTTTAAGTTAAACATTAAATCGTACATTTCTGAATTTTCTATTGCGAATTTTATATACACTTTTCCCATCACTTTCAATCGTTCCATTGGATTAATGATTGCATATAATTCCTTAAAATAACCTCCTAATTCTGAAAATCCTTCTGAATGTAAATCGTGAAGAATTGTGTTTTTATCCTTAAAGTAAACATATACTGTACCAATACTATAATCAATTTCATCGGCAATATTTCTTATAGTAGTTTGTTCAATTCCTTTTTCTACGAGTAGTTTTTTTGCACTATTTAATATTAAACTTTTCAAGTTCTCTTTTTCTCTTGCCTTTCTATCTGCTGTACTCATTGTTTATTTATCAGATTACAAATATAAATATATTTTTTGAACAACGTTCATTAATTATAACATTAAACTGACTAAAGTTTCTTTTTATTTAACTTTTCTTTTATATGAGGAGCAATAATGTGTATCGAAGGAGTAGCGATTACAAAATCAATGAGCCAGCTGCGCAACCAAATAAAAAGAAAGTTATATACAAAACCTATATTGACCGCAATTATTATGAAGGTCATATAACTCGTAACAATCATAGCAGTGAATAGTGAAATTTTCAGCCCTTTTGCTTTCATTTTATACTATTTCATTTTTTGTTAAAAAGCCAATACAAAGATTAGTCTGTATTGGCTTATTAAATTACGGATTTATAGTATTTACTTTTTACTTGTTTTCTCTGAAGCTACTGCCAGTTTTTTTAAATAATTCTTTTCGTCCTTGTTCCATTCAGTCAAGGTATTGAATTGTTTGCCTTCGTAAAGTCCGTTAAAGAATAGGTATAATTTACCATCAACAATTTTATAAGTCAGCGGATTGATAGGAAAATTCCCTTTATCTGCTGCAATTCCCCAAGCACAATATCCGTTACATTGTGGTAGATATTTTTCAGGATTTGCTTTGAAGGTTTTTTGATTTTTTGCGGAAGCAAAATAGTAATTGGCACCATTGTATTCAACTTCAAATTTTCCTTCACCCTTTGTTGCTTTTCCAGGAGTGAAATAAGACACTACATCATAACCACCAATAGCTAATTTGTTTTTGTCAACGGGTTCTACTTGAGCAGAAACGATGTTAGAAATTAAAGCTACGAAAGCTACTAACACGATTGATTTTAAGTTTTTCATTTTTTCTTAATTTATGATTATTTAATTTATTTCTTCCAAACTCTGCCTGCGAAAGCCGCATCAACTTCTGGATTTGTAATGTGATTGGAATAGTTACTCATTGTTTTTGCTCCAATTCCTGCAATAATGCCTAAAACGTGAACTTCAGAATAACCAGCTGCCAAGAACTCATCGACTTCAGATTGAGAAACATTGCCACGAGTTGCGGTAAGGGAACGAGTAAGTTTTGATAAAGCTGCTAATTTTGCATCGGGGATTTGTTTTCCGTCACGAATTGCATCAGTTACTTCGGTAGGAACTTTTGTCATCATATCGCCTACAAAACTGTGTGCCGCCATACAATATTCGCAATTGTTTTCATAAGCCACAGAAAGGAAAACTACTTCTTGTTCCACAGGAGAAAAACCTGAATTTGCCCTAAAACTTTTGTACGAGTAGGTGTAAGCATCTAGCAAAGCTGGATTTGCACCCATTGATACATACATATTAGGTGCAAAACCCATTGCTTTTTTTGTGCTTTCCAATATTTCGCTTGTAATTGGAGAAATTGTCAGATTTTCTAATTTTAAATGTGCCATTTTTATTGTTTTTTAAATTAAATAGCTTCGTTGCTATTTAACAATGCAAAGTTGGCTCGAATTGGGAAGACTAATTTTTGTAATTAGTTCAACTATTTGGGTATTTGGTTCAAACGAAAATTAGAGGAATTTTGATTGTATTTTAAAATTTATTATTTTTTCATTGCTCTTGCAACCAAAAACCCAAACATATTAGTGAGCATCCAACGTGGTGTTGTAAATTTCCCCATTATATCCATAAAAATATTCCAAGCACCCGGAATTGTAGCTTGTTTTTTGCCTAATGAGTTTATTGCTTTTTTTACAACAGGAACGACGCTCATTTCAAAAATGGGCATTTTTTTGAAATCTATTCCTTGCATTTTATCGACCATTTCTGTTCTGGTTAATCCTGGTGAAAGTACAGTTACATCAACTCCTGATTTTTTGAATTCGTAATTTAATGCCTGGCCAATACTTAAAATATAAGCCTTTGTTGCAGCATAATTTGCAAAATAAGGAACAGATTGATGCCCAAAAGTTGAAGAGACAAATAGAATTCCACCCTTTTTTCGGTTTGTCATTTTTTTACCAAAACTGTGAGCCAATTGCATAGGAATTATGGTGTTGAGTTTTATAACATCGGTTTCTTTTTGCAAATCGTTTTTAATAAAATCGCCGTGAATTTCCATTCCCGCACTTAAAATGATTAAACCAATTTCTAGATCGTTAGTTGCCGCAACTAATTCTTTTGTTGCATTTTCAGCTAACAAGTCTAATTCTATTTTTCTAACTTTTATTTTGTATTGACTTTCTAACTTTAGAGCCAAATCGTCTAATCTTTTTTTTCTACGAGCTACCATTACCAAGTTTAATCCTTTGCTCGCCAATTGAACTGCAAATTCTTTTCCAATGCCAGATGATGCACCAGTTATTAAAGCGTATTCTCCATATTTTTGTTTAAAATTCATTTTTTAATTTTATTTAAAAAGGTTTGCAAATAAATAAATCCAATTGTCTAAAGGCTTCGGCTCTTAAAGTACTTAATGCATTAAATTCCGCACTAGCTAGCATATTTTTGATTATTTGCTCATTTGGAAATTCAAAAATACCTAGCATTTTTATTCCGCTATTTCCTATCAATTGTTCTACAGTTTTGTATCGTTCCACTTTTACGCCACCATTAGCCATAAAAATGGGCATTATTTTAGAAAGATATAATTGAAAACCTTCCATATTTTCAGGATTTGGGATTGTGTTTATGGTTAAAAAAACAACATCTTCTTTTTTGTTTTTCTTCCAAACTCTGCCTGCGAAAGCCGCATCTACTTCGGGGTTTGTAATGTGATTGGAATAATTACTCATTGTTTTTGTTCCAATTCCTGCAATAATACCTAAAACGTGAACTTCAGTATAACCAGCAGCTAAAAACTCATCTACTTCAGCTTGAGAAACATTGCCACGATTTACAGTAAGCGAACGTGTTAATTTTGACAATGCAGCTAATTTTGCATCGGGAATTTGTTTTCCGTCACGAATTGCATCAGTTACTTCGGTAGGAACTTTTGTCATCATATCGCCCACGAAACTGTGAGCAGCCATACAATATTCGCAGTTGTTTTCATAAGCTACTGATAGAAAAACCACTTCTTGTTCTACAGGAGAGAAACCTGAATTTGCTCTGAATGTGTTGTAAGCATAGGTGTAAGCATCTAATAAAGCAGGATTGTTTCCCATTGTTACATACATATTAGGAGCGAAACCTATTGCTTTTTTGGTATTTTCCAAAATATCGCTTGTAATTGATGAAACCGCTAGGTTTTCTAATTTTAAATGTGCCATTTTCTTTTTTTTTTAATTAATTATTTAACGATGTTTTTTTAAGTTTTTCAAAAGCTCTTATTTTAGCTTCACTTGGTCTGTCATTTTCAACATAGAATTTAAAATCTTGAATTAATGTGTTTCCCATTTTGTTCATCATCATTTTCATTATTGGTTGCATCATTATTCCCATAAAACCTCCTAATGTAATTTCCATTTCCATTGTAAGTTTTGATTTTTCTTTTCCAACTGGCAAAATTTGCCAAGTATTAGTGGCATATTTTACTATGGATGGCATTCCTTCAGGGACTGTGTAAGAGAGCAAATGTTCTGCATCAGAATATTTGATTAATTTTTCCTTTGTTTTTCCCATTCCTGCTATGTCGCAACCGCGTTCTGAACAAGATGCACCGTTAAAACTAGTTCCTGTCCCTGCTGAATGATTGACGGCAGAAGCCCAAATATATGCATCTGCAAAACCGTGTCCAAGGACTTCCCAGGCTTTGTCAATTCCT
>NZ_JAQTPQ010000284.1 GCF_028712645.1 Flavobacterium sp.
CTTCATCTATTACATCTGGCATATTGGTAAAATAAAACATTACTGCTACAGCTAAAATGATTATTCCTAAAATAAGATAAGGCATTTTTCCGCTTGCAGCCTCTGTGGCGAGATAGGATTGTAATTCTGCAGGTGCCATAGCCGCCATTTCTGATTGGCTCAGGTTTTTTCCGGATAATATCAAAGGACCTATAAAAGTAGGAGCTATAAAAGCGGCTAATCCATTAAAAGACTGAGAAAAATTCAATCGTCTGGTAGCAGTTTCGGCCGGGCCAAGTATAGTCACATAAGGATTAGCGGCGGTTTCCAAAAAGGTAAGTCCGCAGGCGATAATGAACAAAGCCCCCAAGAAATAGATATATTGTAGTGAGTTGGCCGCAGGCACAAACAAAATACAACCTATACCAAATAAAACCAGTCCAATCATAATACCAGATTTATATCCATACTTCCGCATAATATAACCCGCAGGCAAAGCCATAACAAAATAAGCAATGAAAACAGAGGAGTCAATCAAGGAAGATTGCAAATCAGAAAGATTAAATGCTTTTCTTAAATGTGGAATTAAAACTGGATCCAGATTGTGGACGAATCCCCAGAAAAAAAACAGACTGGTAACCAATATGAATGGGAACAACCAGCTTTGTTTTTCATTAGAACCAGCTTTGTTTTGAACATCCGACTGAGCAATTTGTGCCATACGTATTTTATTAAATTTATAGTGTTTTAGAATTCGAAAGATATAATTACTAAAGTATATTTATTAATTCAATATTATCTTTGTTTAATTATTAATTATCTTTGCAAAAAAAAGTGAAAATTGAAAAAACAAAAATAACCTCTTATTCAAACAGTTCTGTTTCTGTTATTTCTCGTGAAGATTCCTTTTTTCAATCCCCATTCCATTCGCATCCTGAACTCGAATTAGTCTATGTAAAAGAAAGTTACGGAAAAAGAATTGTTGGAAATTCAGTAGAGCCCTTTGTATCTGGCGATATGGTATTTCTTGGTTCAGACATCCCACATATATGGTTAAATGACGAAATTTATTATCAAGGTATCAATAAATTAAAGGCAAAAGCCATTGTAGTTTACTTCAACAAAGATATTTTTGGACCTGATTTTTATGAACTAAAAGAAACGCAAAAAATTAATACCCTTTTTAGCAAGGCTAATAAAGGACTTTACATTAGTGGAAAAACGAATAAACTAATCGCTAAAAAATTAGAAAAACTCCTAAACAAAAAAAACTTTGAAATCATTATCGGTCTTTTTGAAATACTATCGATTCTTTCGGAAAGTACTGACCTGACTTTTGTCAATAATGAAACCTATTCGTTACCAAATAATCAAACAAAAAATGATCGACTTTCAGATGTTTTTCAATATGTAAAAGAAAATTACAAGGAAGATATTTCACTTATTGAAATTGCCAAAATTGCCAATCTTACGCCTACTTCTTTTTGTAGAATGTTTAAATTGAAAACCAAAAAAAATTTTGTAGAATACCTAAATGAAATCCGAGTTTCTAATGCCTGTAAATTTCTCATTGAAACAGATATGGGCATATCCGAAATTGCCTATAAATGTGGTTACAAAACGGTTTCCAATTTCAATAAGCTATTCAAAAAATTGACAACAACAACACCCAAAGAATACCGAAAAAATGCGAAAACCTAAGATCTTTAGAAACTATTAAAATCGTCAATGCGAGTGTTTTTTTTGTGAAGTAAAACGTGATAAGCAGCAAGTCTACTGCCAGTCTTTTTTAGCAAATCAACAACAAACGATATTCTCCTTCCTTTTCTATTGGTGCTCTGTGAATACAGACATAAGAAAACATCAAAGAAAGTACTAATTACTGTTATTTGTATCGAAATAAACAAAACCAGTGTGTTTTACTGGAAAATTGTTGCTAAAAAACAAGCTTTACTGGAAAATAATTTATATTTAACGATTAGAATACCCTTTTAGTGGAAAATACAAAAAGGCATCAATAGTTTTATAATGGAAAATATTTGCAGTAAATAGCGTTTTAATGGAAAAAAATAGCTATTTTTGAGGTGTAAAAGCATTTCTAATGGAAAATAACATCCCAATTCACCTTCAAGAAGTAATTTTTGCTTCAAGCGATACGGCAATAAGCAGACAATTAGGAAAACTGGAAGAAACGGGGCAAATAAAAAAAATTGCTCCTCGTATCTATACTTCAAATTTCAATGAGCCAGAAGACGTAATTATTAGAAGAAATATTTTTACCATTCTAGGAAAACTGTATCCAGGTGCAGTATTAAGTCACCGTTCCGCTTTAGAATTCAAACCAACAACGGCAAATCAAATATTTGTAACTTATACCTATACCAAAAAAATTGAACTGCCAGGGATAACCATCCGCTTTATGGAGGGACTACCGGCAACAGAAGGAGACAATCCATTTTCGGGGGAATTATTTGTATCGCAACAAGAAAGAGCTTTTTTAGAAAACCTACAATCTTCACGCCAAATAGGACCAACATCCAAAACGATTACGCTACTGGAAATCGAAAATAAATTAGAACAGATAGTACAAGTAAAAGGAGAAGAGGGACTAAACCAATTTCGGGACAAAGCAAGAGAAATTGCCAACAAATTAGGAATGCAAACCGAATTTGACAAACTCAACAAATTAATCAGTGCCTTACTGACAACAAAACCTTCCAAAATACTTACATCACCATTGGCAGTAGCCAGAGCTTTAGGAAACCCTTACGACAAACACCGTATAGAATTATTCGAAAAACTGTTTATAGAACTGCAACAACAACCCTATAAAGAAAGTCAAGACAAGAATAAAGAAACCAATGCCTTTCGAAATTTTGCCTTCTTTGAAGCCTATTTTTCCAACTACATCGAAGGAACTATTTTTGAAATTGAAGAAGCTAAAAGCATCATTCAAACCGAAACACCAATTCCAAATCGGTACGAAGATTCTCATGACATTTTAGGAACCTACAGATTAGTTAGTAATCAAACGGAAATGAGTACAACACCTTCAAATCCAGATGAATTATTGAACATATTGCAATACAGGCATCAAATACTTTTGGGAGCTAGAACCTCAAAAAAACCAGGTCAATTCAAAGACAAAAATAATCGTGCAGGCGAAACACATTTTGTTGACCATACCTTGGTAAGAGGAACATTAATAAAAGGATTTGATTACTACCAAGCACTGCAAGAACCATTTGCTAAAGCAGCCTATATTATGTTTATGATAAGCGAAATACATCCATTCTTGGATGGAAATGGCAGAATTGCAAGAGTTATGATGAATGCCGAATTAGTAAAAGTAAACCAAACTCGAATCATAATTCCAACAGTGTATCGTGATGACTATTTAGGAGCATTAAGAAGACTAACAAGAAACGATGATCCAGCTGTATATATCAAAATGTTGCAAAGAGCACAAGAATTTAGTACTTCACTCCTGGCAAATGATATGCAAACTTTAGAAAATCATTTAACGTTAAGTAATGCCTTCAAAGAACACGACGAAGCAAAACTGAAAATAATTCCATTGTAGTAAAAGCAAAATGGTACCCAAATAATAAAACCAGACGTTTTATTTTCCTATTAGCACTCTTGGCCAACGCTTCTAAAAAAATTACTGTCACGGTTTTTGAATCAAAAACACGTACACTGCGTGACTCGCGTCAGTAATTTTTTCCCCAAGCTGTTTTATATAATTGAGTATTATAGTTCATTACAAAGCTTTTATATTGTTTTCGTTGATTTTTATGATGAAGTTTACTTTCAACTGCTTCTATTGCCAATCTAGATGTTTTTTACAACTATATCTTCAATAGATTTTTAGGAAGTCATAAAATAATGACGTGTTACAAGCCGCTAATTTTTGGGGATTTGGTGGCGAAGGAAAAGCCGTTACCCTAGACGGAAAATGGAAACCCGGAGATCCATTAACAACCGATCCACCGCAAGAACCTCAAGGTTTGAACAGTGTTTTTTCTACAGATAAATCGACTTTGGAGATTGTGAAAAAGTATAATTTGGAGTTGAAGTAAATGATAAAAAAAGGGAGTGAATTTTATTTAATTTTAATTTTTCAAAGTTAAAAACCAACTTTAAATTAAGCCAAAACCCGCCATATTAGCAAAAGACAGATAACTGTTGATTTCTTTTCTTGTCAAGTATTTTTCTTTTTTGTTATCCAGAATTCGTGGTCTTTG
>NZ_JAQTPQ010000285.1 GCF_028712645.1 Flavobacterium sp.
AAAGAAACTACTCAATTGGACATCAATAAAAGTCACGTTTGGTCGTCATCTACTTTATATCCAAAGTCAATTCGGGAAAATCGCTCTGATTGGTTTTATACTTTTTTGGATTCAAAAACTGAAATTTCAGAAACTGAAATGCTTCATTTTCATCGCTACACTGAAGAAGAAAATCAGGAAAATGGTTTGGTTATCAATCGAAACGATGAATTGAAAACCTTGAGTATTACACAATCCGTCACCGAAAAAAATAAAGTTGCTATCTTGCATTATGATTTAATTGCAGACAAAGATTTCGAAACTTCTTTTATAATAATTTAAGTCACTCTAATTTGAAACTTTTCATCCACAAGCTTACCCATTGGGAATATTGGCCTTTTCTTATTGTTTACATTCCCATTTATTTCCTGTGGGGACTTTATTCTATCAAGGCAAAATCAATTTTCTTTTTTAATGCTTGTAATCCATTGATAAAAAACGGTGGCTTTATTATGGAATCTAAAAAGGCAATCTACAACTTGATTCCACAACAATATTATCCAAAGACCGAGTTGATAGTTGAAGGAACTTCATTAGATAAAATTCTAAAAATAATTGAAGATTCTGAAATAAAATATCCGTTTATAGCCAAGCCTGACATTGGATTACGAGGTTCCGCTGTCAAAAAAATTCACGATTCATTGGAATTGCAAGCTTATAATAGCAAAGCTAATTTTGATTATGTGGTGCAAGATTTAATTCCTTTCGAAAACGAAGTTGGCATTTTTTATGTGCGTTATCCAAATGAAAAAACAGGTAAAATTACCGGAATAGTTTCAAAAGAATTCCTGATTATTACTGGTGATGGAATTTCAACTACCGAAGAATTAATCAAGAAAAATCCACGTTACGAATTGCAGTTGAGAACTTTGCAATTAGAATATGGAGAGAAATTATTGGACGTTTTGCCAATGGGAGAAAAACTAAATTTAGTTCCTTATGGAAACCACGCTCGTGGCGCAAAATTCATTGATGGAAGCCATTGGATTAGTCCAAAATTGACCGAAACCATTAACGAAATTTGTCTTCAAATTCCAGAATTTTATTTTGGAAGATTAGATGTTATGTACAACACTTGGGAAGAATTGGAGAATGGAGAAAACTTTTCGATTGTGGAACTAAATGGTGCTGCCAGTGAGCCGACACATATTTATGACCCAACACATTCGTTGTTTTTTGCTTGGAAGGAACTCGCACGACACATCACTTATATGTATGAAATTAGTGTTATGAATCACAAAAACGGAACTCCCTATTTGGAACACAAAGAAGGAATGAAAGAATATCGTTTGCATTTAGAACAAAGTAATAAAATTGTTAATTTTTAGTCATTGAAAGCTTTAAAAAACATATTGGTTGGTTTTTTGGTAAGTTTCGTTGGCTCGATTCCACTGGGATATTTGAATATTGTTGGTTTCGAAATTTACTCAAAATTCGGAATGAATAGTTTGTTTTTTTTCTTGCTTGGGATTATTTCTGTTGAGGTTTTCGTGATTTATTTTACTTTGATTTTTGCAAATTCATTGGTAAATAATAAAAAATTGATGAAAGCCATCGAGATTTTTGCTATTTTTTTCCTGTTGATTTTGGCATATTCGTTCTATTCTCATTCAAATCAGTCTGCAAAAAATCACGATTATTTAGAAAAATACGTGATGTATTCACCTTTTTTGATTGGTATTTTCTTGAATTTATTGAACTTCCTTCAAGTTCCTTTTTGGACAGGTTGGAATCTTTATTTGATAAATTCCAACTATATTTCTGTCGAACGAAAACTCAAATATTTTTATATCGTTGGAACATTAATTGGGACATTTCTGGGAATGATAGCTTTGATTCTTTCTTTACACTCTATTTCAAAAAGCATAGGGAGCTTCACAGAATATGTGATGCCAGTAATAATTCCGCTGTTTTTTGTGGTTTTAGCTGTATTTCAAATGTATAAAGTTTATGAAAAATATTTTAGCTCGAAAAAGGACTAGCCATTTGGCAATGTGGACTCATTCATATCGTAAGCCAAAATAAAATAGTTGTTAGTATTGAATTCAAAATCGCCAATAACGGTCCAGTTGAGTTTTTCGGTGTGAGCTTTATAAGAAGGAATATTGGTTTTATTGATAAAAGTTAAACTCAACGGATATTTTTTCACAACGTGAATTCGCATAAATTCGAAGAGCAAATTAATCAATCCTTTCCCTCTGTATTTTTTGTCGATACAAATAGGGCCATACTGAAAACTAGAGGTTGAATTAATTTCAAAATCTAAAAAATTAAGCTTTGGAAACAAACTAATCATATGTTCGAAAATAGGATATTGACTGAAGAAATCCCAGCTTTCGGCAAAAATATATGCGATTATTTTACCATTATCTTTGGCAATAAACAAACCTTCGTTATTGATAACATAAGTCAATTGTTCGACGGAAAAAGGTGTAGTTACAAATCCGGATTTCTTTTCTTCTTCAGTTAAATTTGAAACCAGATATAGTTTTTGCAAATCTAAAACTCCATTTATATCACTTAATTTAGCTACTTCTAATTGTATGTTTTCTGGCATTGAAATTGAATTTAATATCTTTCAAAAATAGAAAAATAACGAAACAATCTTAGTGAAAATTTATATTTAAAATTTGCTTATTTTCGCATTATGAAAAATGTAATTATCACAGGGACTTCAAGAGGAATTGGCTACGAACTCGCTTTGCAGTTTGCCAAAGCGGGACATAGTGTATTAGCCATTTCCAGAAAAATGCCTCAAGCACTTATCGAAAATAAAAATATTACTTGCCTTTCGGTTGATTTATCCGATGAAACCGAAATGCAAAAGGTTGAAAATTTCTTGACACATTCTTGGAAAAACGTGGATATAATTGTTCATAATGCAGGTTGTTTAGTCAATAAGACCTTTTCAGAACTCACCCAATCTGATTTCGAAAAAGTATACAAAGTGAACGTTTTTGGTGTTGCCAATTTAACTAGAGTTTGTTTGCCTTATTTTCAAAAAGGAAGTCATGTGGTTACCATAAGTTCTATGGGAGGAATACAAGGAAGTCTTAAATTTGCTGGATTGGCAGCTTATAGTTCCAGTAAAGGAGCGGTAATTACCTTGTCGGAATTATTGGCTGAAGAATATAAAGAACGTGGGATTTCGTTTAATGTTTTGGCACTTGGAGCTGTTCAAACTGAGATGTTGCAAGAAGCATTCCCGGGTTACGAAGCACCTATTTCGGCAAAGGAAATGGCCGATTATATTTTTAACTTTGCCTTGACCGGGAATAAATATTACAACGGAAAAGTGCTGCAAGTTTCTTCTACAAATCCATAAATGATTGGGAATTGTTAGTTTAATATTATAAAAACAATGGCAAGAAAAAAGAAGAAACAAGAAATTATACTAGAACCCACACAAGAGCCTGAAATAAACCCAAAGAAAATGAATTCGTTTTATGCTTGGGACGGGGACATATTGGTGCTTAATATATTGGGAACTCCAGCCGCTAAACGAGATGCCATAGGCAAAGTTAAAGGAAACCAACTCAAAGTCAGTGTAACGGAATCGCCTCGTGCAGGAAAGGCAACCGACCACATGGTGCGTTTTTTGGCTAAAGAGTTTCAAGTTTCCACTAAAGATATTGAAGTAGTTTTTGGAAGATTTAATGTCAATAAACAATTACGGATTAAAAATATAATTGATTTGCCATCAGAAGTTTCTCGAGAAATAGAAAACAAACCTAATTTATAACTGCTAACTTAGAAGTAATTGTCAGAAACACTTTCAAAATATCTCCCAGAACACGCCGTGAAACCAGTTTTCGAAATGATTGTGGTTAATCAAGTTCATCTCAAAATCGTGAATGAACGTGTGACTCGACACGGTGATTATCGAAAAGGACTGAGTGGCAAGCACGAAATCACGGTCAATGCTAATTTGAATAAATATAAGTTTTTGATTACGCTGGTTCACGAAATTTCACATTTGGTTGCTTTTGAAAAATTTGGACACAAAATCAAACCTCACGGAAATGAGTGGAAATATTCCTTTCAGCGGTTGATGATTCCATTTATTCGTCCGGAGATTTTTCCCAGTCATTTATTGCCCTTATTGGCGAGACATTTCAAAAACCCTACCGCAAGCAGCGACACTGATGCTACTTTATCATTGGCATTGAAACAGTTTG
>NZ_JAQTPQ010000042.1 GCF_028712645.1 Flavobacterium sp.
GATCCAAGCTTCTTTTTCTTTTTTCTCAATTACACGCTGAATGCTGTCTAGTAAAATGATAAAATAGTCTCTTTCGAATGATTTTGTCAATGAAGTTTGCAGTATAAAAGTCTGCATATCTTGTTGCTCGATTTTGATATTGATGGCCGATTTCAATTCTGAAAAGCCAGTATCTTCTATTTCTTGGCAAAGCGTAGGCAAATAGTTTTTGAGGTAATTCCAATGGCTCACTTTTGGCACACTAAAAAGCGAAGAAAAACAATCGTTCATCAAGAAAATGTTCCAATTATCGGCTTCTTTTTCTAAAATTAAAACCGAAGTGTCAATGTTATTTAAAATCGAATGATAAACCAAATCTTTGGCACTTTGTTCGTGCTGTTTTTCTTTTAAAGTGTCATACAAAAGGTATAAATTCTTGAAATCTCCTTTTTTATATTGATCTGGAAAACTAGTAGAAAAATCGTTTTGGAGTATAGAAAGTATGGTTTTATCATAAAATAATAATTTATTTTTGATGAAAAAATACAGTTCGAAAAAGAGTAAAACTAAAACAACAAAAACCAGCAAACTGTTATAAACAAACCCATTTATAAACAAATAGAAGCAACCGCCAAGGGCAGCAAAAAGAACAATAACTCGAAGAAATAAGGCGTTGTAGAATTTCCAGTTTATCATTTTTTAGTTCATTTTCAAATCATATTTTTCTATTCTTCGGTACAAAGAAGCTCTCGACAAACCCAGTTCTTCGGCGGTTTTGCTAATGTTTCCGCTGTTTTTTACTAATGCTTTTTCAATTGCTTTTTTCTCGATTTCCGATAAAGGATTTTCTTCATTAACTTGAATATCTTCAAAATCCAAAAGGTTCAAATCTTTAAGAGAAATGATTTTACTTTCAGACAAAATGATGGCTCTTTCTATTTTGTTTTCCAATTCTCGGATATTGCCTCGCCACGGATATTTCTCTAAATAAGGAGCACTATTTTCTTCAAAACGCAATTCCAATTGATCGTATTTTTCGCCAATTTGATGCAATAAAAATGCAGCCATCGGAACAATATCTTCTTTTCGTTCTCGCAAAGGAGGCAAGTTAATTTCCATTGTATTGATGCGATAAAGCAAATCTTCTCTAAAATTTTTATTTTCTACTTCGGCTTTTATGTCACTATTGGTGGCCGAAATAATTCGAACATCAATAGGTCTTGGTTTGCTTTCGCCTAATCGAGTTATCGTTTTGGTTTGCAAAACGTGTAGTAATTTGGTTTGCAAATGCAAGGGAACATTTCCAATTTCGTCCAGAAAAATTGTGCCGCCCGATGCGGTTTCAAATCGTCCTGCGGTATCGGTTTTGGCATCGGTAAAAGCTCCTTTGGCATACCCAAAAAGTTCGCTTTCAAAAAGATTTTCGCTCAATGAACCCAAGTCAATATGCACAAAAGGCTTGTCTTTTCGGGCAGAATTTTCGTGAATGTATTGGGCAAAAACAAATTTTCCAGTTCCATTTTCGCCCAAGATAAAAACGTTTGCATCCGTTTTTGCTACTTTTTCAGCAATAGAATAGATTAATTTTATTTTGGTAGAATTGCCTTTGAAATATGTTTTTTCTTCTGGTTTTATAACTGTTTTTTTAGTTTTTTTTCTGCTATTTTCTACCGCAGTTGCTATTGTTGCTAATAGTTTTTCGTTGTCCCAAGGTTTTAAAATATAATCAAAAGCACCTGTTTTTAGACCTTCAACGGCGGTTTCTATTTTGCCAAAGGCGGTCATTAATACCACAAGAGTTTGTGGCGAAATTTGTTTTATTTCTTTGAGCCAATGAATGCCTTCTCGACCGTCTTCAAAACCAATTCGATAATTCATATCGAGCAAAACAACATCAATTTGGTTTTCGCTTAGAAGTGGAATTATTTTTTTTGGATTATTGGTGGCAAAAATAGTTTCGTAATGCTTCTTCAGAATCATTTTTAGCGAAAAAAGAATTTCTTCTTGATCGTCAACAATTAGTATTCGGGCTTGATTTTTTCGCATTTCGGTTATTTTTGTTCAGAATCGGACAGAAAACTGTTCATTATCGGACACTTCTTTTTTTAGTTTTTTTGGAGCGGTCTGAAAATCATTAAATTATACATTTTAATTTTTTTGGCACAATATTACCTATTTGATAGTCAGTAAATTATTCGAAAAATGGACAAATTAATTCCCCGTAAAAATAGAAAAATTAGGTATCTAACAATAGGAATTGCTTCTTTTTTATTCTTGGCTTTGCTCGCTTTTTTTTCTTTTTCTAAAAAAAGAAGCCTCAATGTAAAATTGGATGAGTTGATTGTTAAAAAAGTGGAAAAAGCTTTTTTTGAAGATTTTGCTGTTTTTCAAGTCAAAGTCGAACCTTTGAACGTGATGTTGATTAATGTTGTCGAAGGCGGTTCGGTTAAAGAAATTTTTGTCGAAAATGGAGCAATGGTTCAACAAGGACAACCTTTGGCAAGAATGTATAATCCAAATACCGAGCTTAATTATCTGACGCAAGAGACCGCCATTATTGAGCAAATCAATAATTTGAATACTGGAAAACTTAATATTAGAAATCAGGAATTGAACTTGACCAAAGATTTGGTAGCCATTGAACACGATTATAATGATGCCAAACGACTTTTTGATATGAATGACATTTTGTATAAAAAAGATGTTATTTCTCGCAATGATTGGAATGCTTTTAAGGAAAGTTTGCGTTTTCAGGAACAGCGAAAAAACAATATTCAATTGAGTATTAATAAAGAGAAAGAAACGAACCGATTGCAGATTTCGCAAATTAATAGGTCGATACAAACAATGGAAAAAAGTTTGGAAATTTTGAGAAATAACAAGAAAAATTTCCTGATACTTGCTCCAGAATCGGGACGTTTGACTTCGTTTGAACCTGTTTTAGGAAAAACATTTCAGGCGGGTGAAAGTATCGGGAAAATTGATTCTCGGCAAGGTTATAAATTGGTTGCCGATGTTGATGAGTTTTATTTAGAAAGAATTAGGGAAGGTTTGAAAGGCGAGGTTGATTTCAAGGGAAAAACGGTAAAAGTTACAGTGACGAAAGTAATTCCAGAAGTGAAAAACGGACGATTTCAGCTAGAAATGACATTCGATTCTAAAGAAAATTTGGCTTTGCAAGATGGATTGAGTTTTGGAGTAAAATTGATTTTATCCGAGAAAAATAAAGCGCTTGTTTTGCCCAAAGGAAGTTTTAATCAGGAGTCTGCTGGGCGATGGATTTTTGTGGTTCAGGGCGATAAAGCGATTCGTAGAGCTATAAAAATAGGTCGTGAAAATCCTTCTTATTATGAAATTCTTGACGGATTGAAGGAAGACGAAAACATAATTACGTCCTCTTATTCCGATTATAAAGATATTGAAGAACTAAATATTGAAAAGTAAAATTATTAGAAATTTAACCAAAAACAAAAATTATGATAACAATTCAAAATATGACCAAAATTTTCCGCACCGAAGAAGTGGAAACGGCTGCCTTGAGCGGCATTAATTTGCAAATTAATCAAGGAGATTTTATCTCGATTATGGGGCCTTCGGGTTGTGGAAAATCGACTTTGCTTAATATTGTTGGGCTTTTGGATAGCGCAACTGATGGTAGTTATCTTTTGTTGAATAAAGAAATGGCAGGACTGAAAGAGAAAGGACGTGCCGAAGTGAGAAAAGAAAATATTGGATTTATTTTCCAAAATTTCAATCTGATTGACGAACTCTCGGTTTATGATAACATCGAATTGCCGTTGATTTACAACAAAGTAAAAGCTTCTGAACGTAAAACAAAAATTGAAGCCATTGCCGAAAAACTAAACATTTCGCATCGATTGAAACATTTTCCGCAGCAACTTTCTGGAGGACAACAACAAAGAGTAGCCGTGGCAAGAGCACTGGTAAATGATCCGAAAATTATTTTGGCCGACGAGCCAACAGGAAATTTAGATAGTAAAAACGGCAACGAAGTGATGGAATTATTAACCGATTTGCACGCCAAAGGAGCGACAATCCTTATGGTAACACACTCGAATTATGATGCTTCTTTTTCGCAAAAAATTATTTCGATGAAAGACGGAATTGTTTTTTCGGAAAAACTGAACCAAAGGAATGTAGATGTATTTATGAACGCCAAATGAAACCGCTATGATTAAGATTATTGCCGTTACAATTTTGTGGTTGTTTGAATTTGTTTTCAAATAATCTAGGTTTAATTTAAAACACAAATAACATTATGATTATCAATTGGATAAAAATATTTATATATCATTTAAAACAAAACAAACTGTTTTCGTTTCTGAATGTTTTGGGATTAAGCATCGGGATTTCGGGTGTAATTTTCGCTATTTTATACTGGAACAACGAGCATTCTTATGACTCTTGGAATCCAGGAAAAGAGAATGTTTATCAGGTTTTTAATAAAATCGGTACTGGTGAAATTTGGAGTACCAATCCTATTCCATTTGGAAATACTTGCAAGGAAACCATTCCAGAAATAGAAGAAATTTGCTTTTTTCATAATTGGTATAATGATGGAATTTTAAAATATCAAAATCAAAAATTAATTTTAAAAAAGGTCATTTCCACTGATAACGGTTTTTTCAAAATGTTTCCTTTCCCGATTATAAAAGGTGCTAAAAGCGATATTCTGAAAACTAAAAATAGTGTTGCTATTTCTGAGGAAGCCGCTAAGATAGTATTCAAAAAGGAGGATCCTATTGGGAAATCTATTAACTATAATAATAATTTTTATGTTGTTAAAGCCGTTTTTAGAATTATAAAACCATCTAGTGTTCAGCCTGATTACGTTTTTAATGATATTGTAAAGGAAGGTGATTTAAATCACTGGGGGAATTTTAACTATGGTTTGCTCATAAAAATCAAAAAGGGAGTTGCTGTTGAAAGTATTTTGAAGAAAATGCAAAACGTCAATTATGTGAATAGAACGCTAAAAGATGCTAAAGAAAATGGGCAAACCGTGGCGGAATATGTAAAAGAGAATGGCGAAATTGAAGTAATTCTGGATCAACTTAAAACAGCAAGATTGCACGGGAAAAAGTCGCAACAAGGGGGTAGTTTTCCTGAAGGAGGCGGTAATTTGCAACTGCTTTATATTATGGTGGGATTGTCTGTTTTGATTTTGATTTTATCCTTGGTCAATTATATCAATCTCGCCACGGCATCGGCAATAAAGCGAGCTAAGGAAGTGGGCGTTCGAAAAATTGTTGGTGCTACTAAATCACAAATTGTGATGCAATTTATATTCGAAACAGCAATCATCGTCAGTTTTTCGGTTCTGATGGCGTTGGCTATTGTCGAGCTTTCTTTGCCGTATTTTAATGATTTTTTGCGAAAAGAACTGACTTTGAATGGAAGTGAATTCTATCTTGAAGTTCTTTTTGTTTTTATGGTAGTTATTGTTTTTGCAGGTTTATTGCCAGCCATTTATATTTCAAATTTTGAGACTTTAAAAGTCTTGAAAGGTAATTTCTCCAGAAGTAAAAGCGGAATATGGCTGCGAAATTCGATGTTGGTTATTCAATTTGCTATTGCTGCGTTTTTTATTATTGGCGCATTAGTAGTGTATGAACAAGTAGATTATATGATGAATAAAGACTTGGGTTTTTCTGGAAGCCAAGTGATGAGAATTACGTTCAATGTTCAAGACGACAAAAAGAAATTAGGCTTGTATGAAACAACCAAACAGGAAATGCTAAAAATATCTGGAATAGAACAAGTTTCTACTTTTGCTGGTTCTTTTGGCGGTGATACCAATTCGACTTCGGGGTTTACACACAACGGTGTTTTTGTTCAAGGACATAATGTAGATATGGATTTTGGAATGCTCGATATGATGAAAATCAAGATAGTGAAAGGGAGAGATTTGTCTCCAAAATTTGCTTCTGATACCGTAAGCAATATGTTGATGAATGAGACTTGTGTGAAAATGTTGAATATGAAAAACCCAATAAACACCATAATAACTTCGGGCAGGGGAGATGAAAAAAATGGGAATTTGAAATTGAAAATTGTAGGCGTGGTTCAGGATTTTCATATTAGTGGTTTTCAGGCTAAAATTCCACCTATGATTTTCACTAATATTCGAACTTTAAAATGGAATAATTTTCAAAATGTTTATGCAAAGGTTGATCCTAAAAGACTAACAGAAATCCTCCCAAAATTAGAAACCTATTGGAAAAAGAATGTTAATCAGGATTATCCTTTTGAGTATGAATTTGTGGATAAAGCTTTTGCAAAAACCTATCAAGAACAAGTGAAGCAGAAAAATCTTTTTTTCATCCTTAATTTTATTGTCGTTATGATTGCTGTCTTTGGTTTGTTTGCCTTGGCTTCTTATTCGATGGAACGAAGATTAAGAGAAATTGCCATCAGAAAAACTCTTGGTGCAGAAACTAATGTTTTGCTTCAAAATTTGTCTAAACAATACGTGCTATTTTGTTTGTTGGGTTTTGCCATTGGGATAGTTCCTGCTTATATTTTGTTGCAAAAATGGCTCGAAAATTTCGCCTTCAGGATAGATATTCCGCTATTTCCGTTTGTGATTTCTTTAGTAGCATTGTTGTTTTTAACTCTGATTATTGTTTTGTCTAAAGCTTATCAAGTAACTAAAATAGATGTTTTGAAATATTTAAAATACGAGTAAATAAAATAGATTTTCGAATCTGAAACTACAAGCATTATTCAGACCTTTGCATTTCATCAAAATGTATAGGTCTGTTTTATTTTTTATGACTATCCGTGACTAATACCAAACCGATAATGTTAGCCACAGATTAAAAAGATTTACACAGATTTCTTTAATAATTGGGTGTATAATCTGTGAGAATCTGTGAAATCAGTGGCAAAAAAAATATAATTGGTATACTTTGCGAACAGTCATATTATTTTTATAAGAACAAAATCCTCACTAAAACGTTTATAATAATAACTTTTCATGGTATATTTGTATTCACGAATTTATAATAGAATCAGTTTAAATAAATATAATTTTTCGATTGTGAATTAACAATTGAAAATCACAAAAAGCACATGAAATTAGATAGAAAAGAAATCCTTAAAGCTTTAGAAACCATCACTGTTGCAGGTGAAGGAAAAAATATGGTAGAAAGCGGAGCCATTGCAAATGTATTAACCTTTGGAGACGAAGTAGTTGTAGATTTAGTATTGCACGTTCCAGCATTGCACATTAGAAAACGCGCTGAGGAGGATATTAAAAAAACCATTCTCGAAATGGTTTCTCCTGAAGCCAAAATCAAAATCAACGTTAAAGTTGAAGCGCCAGAGAAAAGTGAAGTTACAGACAAATCGATTCCTGGAATAAAAAATATAATTGCAGTTGCTTCCGGAAAAGGGGGCGTTGGAAAATCAACTGTTACAGCAAATTTAGCGGTAACGCTTGCTAAAATGGGATTTTCAGTTGGAGTACTTGATGCTGATATTTACGGACCATCGATGCCTATTATGTTTGATGTGGAAAGTGCAAAACCTCTTTCTGTAGAAATAGAAGGTAAATCCAAAATGAAACCCATCGAAAGCTATGAAGTGAAAATACTTTCAATAGGATTTTTTACCTCTCCAAGTCAAGCAATAATTTGGCGTGGACCAATGGCTGGAAAAGCATTGAATCAAATGATTTTTGATGCGGAATGGGGAGAATTAGATTTTTTACTTATCGATTTGCCTCCAGGAACTGGAGATATTCACCTTTCGATAATGCAATCATTGCCAATTACTGGAGCAGTTGTAGTGAGCACGCCTCAAGCTGTTGCTCTTTCTGATACAAGAAAAGGAGTTTCGATGTTTATGTCAGAAGCAATCAATATTCCTGTTCTTGGAATTGTTGAAAATATGGCCTATTTCACGCCAGAAGAATTACCAAACAACAAATATTACATCTTTGGAAAAGAAGGAGCAAAAAATCTTGCTGAGGATTTGAAAGTTCCATTCTTAGGAGAAGTTCCAATTGTGCAATCTATTCGTGAAGCAGGAGATTGTGGTCGTCCGGCAGCATTGCAAACAGGTTCAGTAATTGAAACTATTTTTGAAGAAATTACTAGAAATGTTGTACAGGAAGTCGTAGCTAGAAACAAAAATTTACCAGCTACTGAAGCCATTAAAATAACAAATATGGCGGGTTGCGCTGCAGTAAAAAAATAAGCCTAATTAACTAAGTTAGGTATAAAACAAACGAAAATGACAACAGAAGAATTAACAAATGATGTTCTAAAAGCGCTCGAGGAAATTCGTCCCTTTTTGAATCGTGATGGTGGAGACATTTCGCTAGTTTCTATTGAAGACGGCAAACACGTAACCGTGCGTCTCGAAGGTGCTTGCACTAATTGTAGCGTAAACCAAATGACGCTTAAAGCAGGTGTAGAAACCACCATCAAAAAGTTTGCTCCTCAAATCGAAACCGTTATCAATATTGAATAAATTTGTTTGGACTGACCGTATTTTTTAATTACAAGGTGGTCTGATTTTGCATTGAAAATCACTTCCAAAACCACTTTTTGATTTATTTTTCAAGTAAAAGAACTCAACATAAAAGTATATTCCACAATTTCCAGAGCTAAACAATGAATATTACACTTAGAATAACAGACAGAAGAGACACTAGTTTTGAGGTAGAAGTTCCTACTGATATGGGATTAAATTTAATGCAAGTCGTTCGTGCTTTCGAACTTGAACCAGAAGGAACTATAGGTGTTTGTGGCGGAGTGGCGATGTGCTCTACTTGTCAATGCTACATCGAGAATGACGTTAAACTTCCTGAAAGAAAAGAAATGGAAGTAGCAACACTTTCTAGATTAATGCACGTAAAACCCAATAGTCGTTTGGGTTGCCAAATCCCAATCACTAAAGATTTAGATGGTTTAGAAATAGCCTTAGCTCCGATGATGTAGTTTAAATAAATTCATAAAAAAAGGCTTTTCTTTATGAAAAGCCTTTTTTTATTTTTTTAGAACGGTAAATCGTCTGGTTCGTCTTCGTTTAAACTTGTCGCGGGCGGAAACGCTTCTGCTGCAGGCATTGGAACTGATTGTGTTGGTGCTGGCTCTGCTTGTACTTTTCCAATTCTCCATCCTTGGATTGTATTGAAATATACTGCTTCACCTTGTGGATTAATCCATTCTCTTCCTCTTAAATTAATATCTATTTTTACGACATCTCCAACTTGGAAGTTATTCAACAAATCACATTTATCTTGAACAAACTGTACCAAAATATTTTGTGGATATTGTTCGTCAGTTGTAACAACAACATCTCTTTTTTTGAAACCTGCTGATCCTACCTCTTTGGTTTGATCGATCATTTTGATTTTTCCTGTAACTTCCATCTTATTTTTTTTTTGTGATACACAAATATAGTATTTTATCAGTTAGTTTCAAATTAAAAACTTTTTTCCAAAAAATATTTAAACCTATTATTTTCGAAAATTCACTAAAAAGAACTCCTCGAAAAAAAATATAATCTTACTTCTATAATTTCGTTATATTTATGCCACAAAATTAATTTATGAAGTTTTCTAAAAGTAGAAATACAACCCGATGGATTATCATTTTCGCTTCTTTTTTAATCATTTCATTAATTCTTTGGAACACCTATACTTTTTTCCAAATTTTTAAAAATGAGGAACGATTGAAGATGGAGGTTTTAGCAGAAAGTTTAAAAACCATCAACAGGGCTGACCTCGAAACGGACGATATTGAATTGCCGAGGCAAATTATTAGTAACAATAAAACAATTCCGGTTATTGTTACAACACGTGATGGAAAGATAATCAACACGGCAAATTTAGACGAAGCTATTTCGGAAAATCCATTAAAAATCAAGGAGTTTTTATCAAAATTAAAAACCGAAAATAATCCAATTATTATACAACTCTCTGGCGAATTTCAATATTTATATTATGGAAATTCTACTTTACTAAAAAAACTCAAATATTATCCCATCGCCTTATTACTCATTATTGTGCTTTTTACAGGATTGGTTTATAATTTTTACAGAAGCACAAAAATGGCGACCCAAAACAAACTTTGGGCAGGAATGGCAAAGGAAACGGCTCATCAAATAGGAACTCCACTATCCTCATTAATAGGCTGGGTCGAATTCCTGAAAGCCGAAAATATTGACGAAACTATCACGATAGAAATTGAAAGAGATATCGAAAGATTGAAAACCATCACGGATCGATTTTCGAAAATAGGTTCGGAACCAAAACTGGAAAACAGAGATGTCGTTCAAGAAACGCAAGAATCATATAATTATTTACAGTCACGATTTTCAAAACAAGTTGAATTTTCGTTTAAAGCACCAAACAAACCTATTACTGTTTTGATGAATCCTACTTTGCACGGCTGGACGATTGAAAACTTGGTAAAAAATGCGATTGATGCGATGAAGGGAAGAGGAAACTTGGCAGTTAGTATTGAAGAGGACGGCGAATTTGTGAAAATAAAAGTTTCGGATACTGGATATGGAATTCCAAAAAAACAATTTAAAAGCGTATTCGAACCCGGATTTACTACTAAAAAACGCGGTTGGGGTTTAGGACTTTCTCTAACAAAAAGAATTGTCGAAGAATATCACAAAGGGAATATTAAAGTACTGCATTCCGAAATTGGAAAAGGAACGACAATGCAAGTTAGTTTTAAGAAAAGTAAATTAATTTAGTGGAATTCCAAACCAAGAAACCTTTGTAAACATTGATTTTCTGCCCATTTTCGACTTGCTTAAATAATCGTTTACAAATTTTTCGTATTCATCAGCTTGTGCCAAAGCATCATAAATAGATTTTTTTAGTGATGCTAAGTTGGCAATATTCTCGCTTCCTATTGAACCAATAGTATTAATATCGTTTTGGCATTTTGCTAAACTTTCTTTTGGAGTTTGAATCATTTTGCTGATTTCAGAATCAGGTAAAGTGGGTTTAAATTTTTTGTTTCTGTAATAAATAAAATCATTCAGCAAAACAATGGCTTGATTGTAGTTATTTGTTATTAAATTTAATTTTTCAATATTTAAATTATGTGTTAAAACAGTAAATTCTGTTTTTTTAAATTGGTATTGTTCCGAAATTAAATTGTTTAAAATACCGTTTTTCTTAATTCTTTCGGCTGACTCAAATGCTTTATCTTCATCAGATAATTTTTCATATTTATCGATTTCTACTTGATAATCAAAATATTTTTTCGATTTATTAATTTGGATTTTTCCATCATAAAACTCTTGGTTAGTAATAGGATAATTAAGAAATTCCCACATATAATCGAATGGGATGTGGGATGAAATCATTTTACTTGGCTCAACTTTAAAATAAGAATCGTTTATTTTCTTGATAAACTTTCCGTTGTTTACGGAACCCGAACCCCAAGTAGGGTCAAATAAATACCATTTATTGTCAATTTTTGCTGCACACCAAGCGTGAGATAAAGTAGCTATTTTTCCGTTTTGTTTCGTATATCCTTCAATGATATGGGACTGTATGCCAATTTTATTTGAAATTTCATTGAAGATTTCTGCATAATCAATGCACACCCCTTTTTTGGTTTTTAAAGTATTGATTATTTTTTCTTGGGAAGTCTCGCTAGGATTTTGAGTAAACATATTCTTTACATCATAATTAATGTTCGATGCTGTCCAACAAAAAACAGCGCGAATTTTATCGTTTTCTGTTTTAAAATTAGAATCTATGTAAGTAGCGATTGCATCAGTAGAAATGCTTGAATTCTGAGGAATTAAAGCCGTTTTTTTATCTACTAAAGCATACCCAACAGCGGTTTGACCAAAACTTAAAATGGAGAAAAGTAAAGTAAAAACTAAGACAGTTTTTTTCATTTTTTTAGTTCAATGATGAACATTTTTTTTACAAATTTGCTTGAATTTTTTTGGACAATTCTTCAAATTCTTCTTTAGTCATTGAAACTTTTTTCTGAAAACGCATTTCGTCCATTTCGTTTAAAGGAATCAAATGAACGTGTGCATGGGGAACTTCAAGACCAATAACTGCCATTCCAATTCTTTTGCAAGGAACTGTTTTTTCGAGTGCAACGGCTATTTTTTTTGAGAATTGCATTAGTCCAATATATAAATCATCTTCAATATCAAAAATCTTGTCGATTTCCTGTTTTGGAATACATAAAGTATGTCCTTTTGCATTAGGATTTACATCCAGAAAAGCAATAAAATTATCGTTCTCAGTTATTTTATAGCAAGGAATTTCTCCTTTTATGATTTTTGTAAAAATACTTGACATTGTAGTATTAATTTATTGTTGAACTGTTAAATCTTTGACTTTTAATCGCGAGAAATTTCAAGAATTTCGAATTTCAAGACACCATTAGGAACTGTAATTTCTGCAATTTCCCCAACAGATTTTCCTAGTAGACCTCTTCCAATTGGCGAAGTCACTGATATTTTACCTGTTTTCAAATCAGCTTCACTTTCGGCAACAAGTGTATATTTCATTTCCATTCCATTTG
Source organism: Flavobacterium sp. (assembly GCF_028712645.1). Lineage (GTDB taxonomy): Bacteria > Bacteroidota > Bacteroidia > Flavobacteriales > Flavobacteriaceae > Flavobacterium. The sequence continues at coordinate 12,528 of NZ_JAQTPQ010000042.1, forward strand.
CTTGATTCTTAATTTTAACATTAGATAAAACTAAAACTTTAGAAAGGTCTAAAGTGGTTTCGTCAATCAATCTGGCGTTAGAATGTACTTCCTCTAATTTAGCGATTCTCATCTCCAACATTCCTTGTGCTTCCTTGGCCGCATCGTATTCTGCATTTTCTGATAAATCTCCTTTATCTCTTGCGTCTGCTATATCTTGCGATGCCTTTGGGCGCATCACACTCTTCAAATAGTCTAATTCTTCTCTTAATTTTTTTAATCCTTCGGCTGTATAATAAGATACTTTCGTCATAACTTCATCGTTTATATAAAATAGAAAAAATCCCATCAGGACGGGATTTCTTTCTACAAAGATATTGTTTTTAATTTTTAATTCACAAATAAATGCTAATCATATAGAATCCAAAGTTAAATAAATTAAATTTGTTTCACTAATTCTTTTAATATATTTCAAATAATGAAAAAATATTTTCTCCTATTGATTGTTATTCCTATGTTTTCTGGGTGCACACCCAATAATTTCAACAACAATAATCCTTATTTGCCCAACTACACATTTACCGTAGATATCAATATGAGTTTACCATCGTATTCAATTCTTCAGTATGCAAGTAATGCAATTTATTACCCAAATCAAGGTGTTCGAGGCTTGTTCATTTTCAATACAGGTAGTGGTTACAATGCTTTTGATGCCGCTTGTCCTAATCAGGCTTTGAGTGCTTGCTCAACAATGACCATAAAAGGAATTAATGCTCTATGTTCTTGTGATAGTGCAGAATATAGTTTGTTTACGGGTCAATGTGCCGGAAAACAATATCCATTAAAACAATATAGAGTTGAAGTCAACGGAAATGTGCTTCGAGTTTATAATTAGAAAAAAATCCTGACAGCATAACCATCAGGATTTGATTAAAAAAAACAATTCTCTAAAACTTCAATGTCAATCCAGCCAAGAAATTGATTCCTGCTTGAGGATAATAATAAGGATATACATCCCACATATATCCGTTAGATATGTATTTTTTGTCTAAAATATTGTTGACCAATCCAGTTATTACAATCGATTTAAATACTGATTTAGGTTTGATTTCATAAGAAATATTCAAATCGTTAATGAAATAACTTGCCAACTTTGCATCAGGTAATTCAATGTTGTTCATATATTGTTCTCCAACAAATTTTTGCAATAACGAAATTTGCAAACTTTCTATTGGTTTATAAACCATAATATTCCCAGCAATAATGGAAGGGGAATAAGCAATAGTTGTTGTACCGTAATTTTCGCCCAAAACCGCTAAGTCACTATTTTTATTGCTACTCAGAGTAAAATTAGGTCTGATAATAAACTGATCAGACAATGCAATTGTAGCATCGACTTCTAATCCTAAACGATAACTTTTATCACTATTAGAACGAATTGGATTTCCTACTTCATCCAAATTTCCAGTTAAGATCAATTGGTTTTTATATGCCATATAATATATATTCGAACTAAATTTTACTTTTTGATTGGCATATCTCCAGCCTAATTCATAGTCATTTAGCTTTTCCGGTTTCACGTTTCCAGTTTCATAATCGGTCCGGTTGGGTTCACGATTGGCTCTAGCATACGAAAAATACAAGACACTTTTTGGGTTAAAAGTGTAATTAAATCCTGCCTTAGGATTGAAAAAATTGAAGTTATCATTTATCAAACCAGTTTCTGGACTATCGATTTTGTAATGCACATTTCGAAGTTGCAAATCGCCAAACAAACTGACTTTTGTACTGATTTGATAATTGGCTTTAGCAAAGACATTTCCATCGGTTTTAGTGGCAAAATTGTCATAATATTTATCACCCAACTCACTTTGAGTGGCAAAACGTGCCCAAATTACTTCGCCAAAATGCGCACCTTCGTATTTATTATAACCTCCGCCAAAAATCATATCTAGTTTTTCGTTCTTATAATTTGCCGAAAATGTGGTTCCATAAAAATTATTATCTAACCATTTCTGACGAATTAAATCGGTAGAGGTTTCGGATCCAACAGCGAGCATTCCATAGTCAGCAAAGGATTGATCTTCCTGATATTCTTCATAAAAACCTTTTCCTTTTGTGTAATGAAAAGCTAAATTAGTATGCCAGTTGTAAGACATTTTCTCGTTCCAATGCAACTGAAAATTATCTTGCTGATAGTTATCGGTTTCATTTTTATAAAATTGTGTGTTTCCGTTTAAATCAGTGTACATCCCTGCAAAATTAAAAGTTCTGTCGGTTGCCAATGTTTCGGAATCAATTCCATACCAAGACTGATAGGTTTTTTCAGTTCCGCCAAAAGCCAAGGCTTTAATCAAAGTAGTTTTGCCCACATAAGTTCCTTGAAGAAAATAAGATTTCATATTAGAACTGGCTCTGTCAATATATCCATCTGATTTTAAAGTTGATAAACGACCTGCAATTTCAAAATGATCATTCATTAAGCCCGTGCTGAATTTTACCGTGTTCTTTTGAGTATTAAAACTTCCAATAGAACTTGAAATTTCGCCATTACTCAGTTTTGAATAACTATCGGTCAACATATTTAGGCTTGCGCCAAAAGCACCAGCTCCATTGGTAGAAGTCCCCACGCCACGCTGCAATTGCAAACTTTCGACCGAAGAGGCAAAATCGGGCATATCGACAAAATAGGTTCCGCTGCTTTCCGAGTCGTTATACGGAATTCCGTTTATAGTAACATTTACACGTGTTGCATCGCTTCCACGAACACGAATTCCTGTGTAACCCACGCCGTTTCCAGCATCGGAAGTGGTGACAACTGATGGTAAATAGTTCATTAAAATGGGAATGTCTTGTCCCAAATTTCGAAACTTGATTTCCTTCTTGTCCAAATTGCTAAAACTTACTGGCGTTTTTGAAGTTACCCGAACAGCCGAAACCAAAACCTCGTCGAGTTGATTGACTTTTGTTGTGTCTTGTTGTTTCTCTTGTGAAAAAGCGACTAAAGAGAATAGAAAAAAGAAAATAGAGAATAGACGAAAAAAAATAGAATTTTGCGCCTTTGTGCCTTTGTGGCAAGAAAAAATAGTGTTCATCCGTAAAAAATTATTACGAATAAAAGGGGGAATTATTCTTTTGTTAAATTAAAAAATGATTGGTTCAGATTTTTTAGAATGACGTGCACTTCATCTTGAAATCTATTTCCCTTAACAGCATTACCTGTTCAGGTTCGTTGGGTATAATCTCAGCTCGTAATTTAGAGCACCCCTTTGAGACGGGTCAAAGATAGAAAAGTATTAAGATAAAAGTAACAAGTAGTAAGATTTTTAAAAATTATTTTTCCTTACTATTAAAACTGAGGTTTTCTGCGAGATTTCTTGATTTCTGATACATTCTTTTTGTCCTTGATTCTTTTTCTGATGACTGATTTTGGGATTTTTGTGGCTTTTCTTATTTTGGGAATCACAAGTCCAGCGGTAATTATATCTAAAAAACGTTTAGTTACAATTGCTTTGTTTTTTAGCTGACTTCTATCTTCATCACAGTTTAAAATTAAAATTTGTTCTGAAGTTAATCTTGAAATCAATTTTGTTTCAAGTCTCGCTTTTTCTTCTTCTGACAAGGCTTGCGAATTTTTCAAATCGAAAGACAAAACTACTTTTGAGGAAACTTTATTCACGTTCTGACCGCCTGCACCACTGCTGCGGACAGCTTTGAACTGTAATTCAGATATGATTTTTTCTGTTTCCAAAGTTATTGTGGTTGGTGTGCCGGTTTTAATAAATCATTCACTGTTTTCACAGGATTGAAGGTCATCAAAGGAACTTCAACAAAAACGGTTATCCAATTTGCCATTGCTCCATTCCATAAACCAGGTAATTCATAGCTTTTCAGCGGTTTGCCATCTTTGTTTTTTTCGACAATAAAACCACTGTTGTGATTGACAAATTGTGTTAAATCAAATCTTTCATTCTTATAATTTCTGATTCCGCAAACTAAATCTACAGGATTGAAATGAGTGGCATCAGCAAGGATTTTAGCTTGATTGACATTCGCTAAATCAACTTGCGAAGTTTCAACAATCTGCAATGAAATATTTTCTTTTGAATCTCGAACCCAAAACGGTCCACCTCCAGGTTCGCCTTCATTTTTCACCATTCCACAAACTCGAATCGGTCGGTCAAGTATATTTTTTATGTAGGTTATTTTATTTTCCAAGGTAAATTTCGAAAAATCAGCAATTACTTCAACATTCAATTTGTTTTTGATAAAATCAATGATTTCATCCAAAGTTTCTGCTGTGGTGTTTTCAATTTTATCCAAATATTGAAAAACTTGTTGTTGCAATTGGATCAAAATTCCAGCCAATGCTTTTTTATACAAAGCGATATTTTCAATGTGATTTTGAATGACGTTATCAATGTTTTTTATAAAAATAATATCGGCATCAAGATCATTCAAATTTTCAATTAAAGCGCCATGTCCACCTGGACGAAAAACTAATTTATTGTTTTCATCTCTAAACGGATTGTTGTCCAAGTCAACGGCAATGGTGTCTGTGGATTTATTTTGATAGGAATAACTTGTGTTTATTGCAGTTCCAGATTCTTTTTCTACTTTATTTTTTACAGTATTTATGATATTTTCAAATTGATTTTGATGCGCTTCCGAAACGGTAAAATGCAAATGAGAATTATCATTCGAACTTGAATAATAAGCACATTCATATAAATGTTCTTCAATTGCAGTTGCGATATGAGTTTTGTATTTATGAAAAGGAAGAACTCCTTTTGGCTTATTGGCAAAATCAAAATAATCGGATGACAAGAGAAATTTTATGAAATAATAATTTTTATAATCTCTTTCCAAATTGTCAAAATTTGGAAATACTTCTTTCAGTTTTTTGTCAATCATTTCAAAAAATGGAAATTTTTCCAAACCAACAATAAATATCGAGAGTTCACTATCCTTTTTTCTATTGATATAAGCATTTATGCTTTCGTTTTCGATGTCAAAATCATTCAAAAATGCACTCAAAAACTTAAACATTCTGCTAGCCGCTCCCGAAGCGGGGACGAATTTTTTTAATTTTAAAGATGATTTATTGGCATCAAAAAAATCAGCTTTTAGGTGAAAATCATTATCAGATAGTTTTAAAATCCCGTTAGATATCGTTGCTGGTTCTGTCAATACAGTCTTCAATATTCCTTTTTTGAAAATCTGCAACTGATTTTGGATGTTTTCCAATGGA
>NZ_JAQTPQ010000286.1 GCF_028712645.1 Flavobacterium sp.
ATTGTTGTTGTGGTTTCTAACCCAATGGATACAATGACTTATTTGGCTTTAAAATCAACAGGTTTGCCTAGAAACAGAATAATAGGAATGGGGGGAGCTTTAGATAGTTCTCGTTTTAGATATTATTTGTCTAAAGCTTTAAATAAACCATCTAATGATATTTCTGCTATGGTTATTGGAGGTCATGGTGATACTACAATGATTCCATTAACACGTTTGGCTTCATATAATGGTATTCCAGTTTCTCAGTTCTTATCTCAAGAAGAATTAGAAAAAGTAGCAGCAGCAACTATGGTTGGAGGTGCTACACTTACAGGTCTTTTGGGAACTTCTGCATGGTATGCTCCAGGTGCTTCTGTTGCTTACTTGGTAGATAGTATTTTGAATGACCAAAAGAAAATGATTGCTTGTTCTGTTTTTGTAGAAGGGGAGTATGGGCAAAATGATATTTGTATCGGAGTACCTTGTATTATAGGTAGAAACGGAGTTGAAGAAATCGTTGATATTAAATTAAATGATGCTGAAAAAGCAGCTTTTGCAAAAAGTGCAGAGGCCGTTAGAAGCATGAATGCTGATTTGAAATCAATATTAGTATAATATTTAACGTATAAAAAAGAAAGACTGCATTGTTGCGGTCTTTTTTTTGATATTAATCAATAAATAAATTGGTTAATCTTTACGTTAATTATATATTTGCTCGGTTTAAAAAAGAGGAACTAATTTATAGCCTTTTATTTTTCGAAAAAAAAGGTTGTTATAAATTATTTTACAAGGGTTTAAAGCAAAAAAACAAATAAAATAAATAATTAATTTTAGGAATAATGCAGAATAAAGGACTTATTAAATTTTTCGCAATCATATTTGCAATGGTAAGTATTTACCAACTTTCTTTTACTTTCGTTTCAAGTAAAATAAAAGACGACGCAAAATCTTTTGCAAACGGAAATCCTGAAAAAGAACTTAAATATTTAGATTCTATAGGTAAAGAAAAAGTGTTTAATCTTGGTTTTACCAGCTTTACCTTCAATGAAGTAAAAGACAAACAAATCAATAAAGGTCTTGACTTAGAAGGAGGAATCAATGTTATTTTACAAATATCTGTTAAAGACGTATTGAAAGGATTATCAAATAATTCTAAAAATCCAGTTTTTAATAAATCTCTAGCGGATGCAACTGCAAATCAAAAAGGGAATCAAACCTATATTGATGCTTTCTTCGAAGCTTTTGAAGCTAATTCAAAAGGAACAGTAAAATTAGCTTCGCCTGATATTTTTGCCAATAGAACTTTGCAGGGAGATGGAGGAATTAATTTTCAAATGACAGATGCTCAAGCTCAAAAAGTAATCAGAAAAAAAGTTGATGAATCTGTAGAAAGTGCTTTTGGAGTATTAAGAAAACGTATCGATCAATTTGGTGTAACTCAACCTAATATTCAAAAACTAGGTGAATCTGGACAAATTCTTGTCGAACTTCCAGGCGCTAAAGATGTAGATAGAATCAAAAAATTATTGCAAAGTACTGCTCAATTAGAGTTTTGGGAAACATTCAAAATGGATGAAATGGGTCAGTTTTTAACAGCTGCTAACGAAACTCTGAAAAAAACCGAAATAAAAAAACCAGAAGTTAAAACAGTAGCAAAAGATTCTATTAGTGCTTTGTTGACTGACGCTAAAGATTCTACAGCTGCTAAAAAAGGCAATAATCCATTATTTGACAAAATTATTGGAAATGGTGGAGGACCAGTTTTGGCACTTTTTTCGCCAAAAGATACTGCAGTTGTTGGAGGTTATTTAAGAAGAGCAGATATTAGAGCTTTATTGTCGCCAGAACAACATTATGCAAAATTTGTTTGGGGCAAACAAAATACAATTCAAGATAAAGAAGGAAAAGACATCGATGCAGTTGAATTATATGCTTTAAGAGGAAACAGAGACAATACCGCAGCCATGAGTGGTGGTGTGGTTACTGATGCTAGCGATGTTTTTGATCAGTTAGGAAAACCAGCTGTTTCTATGCAAATGAATGGTCAAGGATCAAAAACTTGGGAAGAATTGACAGGTAGAGCTTATACACAAAAAAGTTATATTGCTATTGTTCTTGACAATATAGTTTATTCAGCTCCAGGAGTTACTAGTGGTCCAATTTCTGGTGGTAGATCAGAAATTTCAGGAAATTTTGACATTACACAAACCAAAGATTTAGCTAACGTTTTAAGAGCAGGGAAACTTCCTGCAGCTGCTGATATTGTTCAGTCAGACGTGGTTGGGCCATCTTTGGGTCAAGAAGCTATTGATAATGGTACCAATTCGGCAATTTTAGGTTTACTTTTAGTGTCACTTTGGATGATAGTTTATTATGGTAAATCGGGTTGGTATGCAAATATTGCCTTAGCAGTCAATTTATTATTCTTATTCGGAATTCTTGCAAGTTTAGGTGCTGTACTTACTTTACCGGGTATTGCTGGTATTGTTTTAACAATGGGAACAGCCGTTGATGCAAATATCATTATTTACGAAAGAGCAAAAGAAGAATTAAGGTCAGGAAAATCACTTGAAGAAGCAGTAAAATCTTCCTATGGATGGAAAGGAGCGATGCGCTCTATAGTTGATGCGAATGTTACCCACATTTTAACTGGAGGAGTTTTATTTATTTTTGGTTCAGGACCTATAAAAGGTTTTGCAACTACATTATTAATAGGTATCATAACCTCTTTGTTTACATCAATTTTTATTGCAAGGATTTTTATCGATTGGAGTATTGCTAAAAATAACAAGCTATCATTTATTACAGGATTTTCTAAAAATTTCTTTACTAATTTCCATTTTGATTTCTTGAAAGTTAAAAAATGGACTTATGCTTTCTCAGCAATCATAACTATTGTAAGTATAATTTCGTTATCTACAAATGGGCTTGATCAAGGAGTAGATTTTGTTGGAGGTAGAACGTTTCAAATTCGTTTTGAAAAACCTGTCAAAGCCGAAGAAATAAAGTTGGAACTTATTAAAGTCTTTGGTAGTGCTGAAGCAAAAGTTTTTGGTAGTGAAAATCAATTAAAAATTACCACAAAATATAAAGTACAAGAACATGGTGTTGAAGCCGATTTAGAAGTAAACAAACTGTTATACGAAAATCTAAAACAGCATTATTCTGCAGGATTGACTTATGATAAATTTGTTAATGCTTACGACGGAAAGAAATTCGGTATTTTGCAAGCTTCTAAAGTGGGACCAACAGTTGCCGAGGATATAAAAACCAATGCTTATTGGGCGGTTCTTGGAGCTATGCTTATTGTGGGGTTATATTTGGTAATCAGTTTTAGAAAATGGCAGTACAGTTTAGGTGCTATTGCAGCGGTTGTACATGATGTAATATTCGTGTTAGGAATTTATTCTTTATGTTATAAATTTATGCCTTTCGGAATGGAAATCGATCAACACTTTATTGCTGCGATTCTTACCGTTATTGGGTATTCTATGAATGATACAGTAATTGTATTTGATAGAGTGCGTGAATTTTTGGATGGTAAAAAAGCCAAAGGTAATTTCAATAGTATTGTAAATCAATCTATTAATAGTACGATGTCAAGAACCATCAATACCTCATTGACTATGATTTTGGTATTATCGATTATGTTTGTTTTTGGTGGTGAGTCTATTCGTGGATTTATTTTCGCAATGCTTATAGGTATCATTGTTGGAACTTATTCCTCATTGTTTATTGCAACTACAGTATTGTGTGATACAATGTCCGAAGAAGAACACTTAAGAATTGAAAATGAACACAGTGTATAATACATTGAAGTTTATAAATACAAAAGTACTGAATAAAATTCAGGTCTTTTTTATTTATAACTAGTCACACTATTTTTTGACTACGACTTTTCTTGCACTTGACGATAATTTGAGAATAAATTTTATTAAAGAATCAAATTTTATATATTTACCTAATATTGCTATAATTAGCCCCTTTTTAAAGCAACCTAAAACCTATAATTATGGAAAATTTTTTCAGGTCGTTTGTCTGTTTATTATTAATTACTTTTTTATTAAATGCTACTGCATTTGCTCAAAGTAATAGAGGTGGTTCAAATAGCAAGATTTTTGCAACTGCTCAACCAACACCAAATCCTCAATATCTATATTATTGCTCAAGTGAAATTGCAGCTCCTTTATCAGCCATAACTTCAGGAGGAGGAACTTTAAA
>NZ_JAQTPQ010000287.1 GCF_028712645.1 Flavobacterium sp.
GAATCATTTCGAAAGTACTGAACTTAGTGCCCACGGATATGAAAATCGAAAATCTTTCCTTTCGATTGGATGATAATGGCAAAAAGACAACAATCAATTTCGAGAAACTACGATTAGTCAACAAACAATTGGAGACTTCGGCTTTAGTCGAAACCAACACATTCAAACAACGAATCCGAATTGAAGGTTTTGCTGATCCAAGAAACAAAACTGCCGATATTCGGTTCTTCAATAGAGATACCGGTGCCATCAAAGTGCCCTATCTTGACGAGCGTTTCAACCTAAAATCAAGTTTTGATTCCATTCGGGTAAACATTCAAAACATAGACAAATCAGGTGGCGAATTACATCTTGATGGTTTTGCGTCTATTACTAATTTTATGGTGAACCATCCTAAAATTGCCAGCAAAAATGTGGTTATAAAAAATGCAAAATTTGATTTTCGGTTCCTCTTGGGCTCTGATTTTGTTTCAGTCGACAGCAGTTCGACCGTGCAATTCAATAAGGTGAAATTTCATCCTTATCTCGCTTATGAAACCGAAAAAGATACGATTTACAAACTCAAGGTAGCTATTCCAAAAATGAAAGCGCAGGATTTTATCACTTCGCTTCCTGACGGATTATTCTCCCATTTTCAAGGAATGGAAGCCGAAGGAAATTTCGAATACAAGCTGGATTTTATGTTCAATAAAAACAAACCTGACCAACTAGTGTTTGACAGTAATTTGAAGAAAGAAAACCTGAAAATTACTAAATACGGCGAAGCTAATCTCAACAAACTTAATGGAGAATTTATCTATCGTGCCATCATCCAAAACGTGCAGCAACGTCCGATTCTAGTTGGTTCTGAAAATCCAAATTACACGCCTTTGGATCAAATTTCACCTTATTTACAAAAATGTGTTTTAACTTCTGAAGATCCATCGTTTTTCTCGCATCGTGGTTTTATCAACGAAGCCTTCAAACAATCGATTCTTAAAAATATTCGCACCAAGAAATTCTCTCGTGGCGCGAGTACGATCAGTATGCAATTAATCAAAAACGTGTTTCTTACCCGCGAAAAAACCGTGTCTCGAAAATTGGAAGAAATCTTGTTGGTTTACATTCTTGAAAACAATCGAATCGCCAGCAAAGAACGAATGCTCGAAGTCTATTTTAACGTTATCGAATGGGGGCCAAATGTCTATGGAATTGGCGAAGCAGCACATTTCTACTTCCAGAAAAGTCCAGCCGATTTAACTTTGAAAGAATGTTTGTATTTGGCAACGATTATTCCAAAACCCAGGAAATTTATGTGGCAATTTGACACCGAAGGAAAACTAAAATCCTTTGCTGTAAAACAAGAAAAATTCCTCAGCAATTTAATGTTACGAAGAGGCCTTTTGACACCTGATGACACCATTGGTCAATCGATCCCGATGCAGATTACGGGCAATGCTTATTCTCTTTTGAATATAAAAGTACCCGATTCTATTCCTGTTGATTCTCTTGCTGTTGAAGAACCATTTGAATTTTGATGGTTTAAACACAATGTTCAACGAAAAGCGCACGAAGATTTTAGTTTAAAAAAACAAAGTGTCCCAACCTTTTTACGATATTTGTTATCTATAGAAATACATCCATAAATTAACCCATTATGAAAAAATTACTTCTCTTGTCTGCCTTCTTGGTTTCGGTAATAGCATTTGCTCAAAAACCGATTTTTGTTGCTGCCAAAGTAAAAGCGGCAACCGTTTATTTCAACTCTGCCGAAATTTCGCAAACCACTTCAGCAATGCTTCCGAAGGGCACGAGTGAAATTGTGATTAAAAATGTTTCTGATTATGTAAATGAAAATACAATTCAAATTGGAGCGCCATCAACGGTTACTGTCCTCTCGGTACAATTTACTGATGATTATGTTTCGGAATATGTTATTGACGAGACCAATCCAACGATAAAAAAAGTTCGAGATAGTATTAGTTGGGTAAAAAAGGAAATCCAAAAAGTGGGAATCCAAAAGGTTTCGAATACTAAAACCATCGAACTTTTGGATAAAAACCAACAAGTTTCAGGCGTAAATTCGGGTTTAAATATGGTTGACTTAATGAAAATGGTTGATTATTATAATCTCAAAAGAACCGAAATTAGTAATGCCTTAATTTCATTGGATGAAAAAGAGAAAAAACTCAACAAACAATTATCCAGTTTAAACGCCAAACTTGAAACCAACACCAAAAATGAAGATGAAATCTCAGATGGAAAACTGATTATTCAAGTAATGAACGAAGTTGCAGGAAACGTAGATTTCGATATTAACTATTTGACCTCTGATGCTTCTTGGAAACCGTTATATGATTTGCGCGCCAACAGCATTGGAGAACCAATGGAAATGATGTACAAAGCTGAGGTAAAACAAGAAACGGGAATTGATTGGAAAAAAGTAAAACTCACTTTATCAAGCGGGAATCCTAACCAAAATAATCAAGCGCCAACTGTGAATCCTTGGTTTTTGAGATATAAAGAAGAAATAGTTCGAATAAGAGGCTATAGTTCTATGAATGCACTCCAAGGTAAAGTTGCTGGAATGCAGATTGTTGGTGATGCCAATGCAGTTGAAGCAGTTGAAGCAGATAACTCATTGCAAGAAGTAGTTGTAACTGGAGTGGGTTCAAGAATAAATGAAAACCAACTCAATGTTTCTTTCGATATTGATATTCCGTATGATATTTTATCCAATGGGAAAGCACATAGTGTAGCATTGAAAGAAATAAAAATTCCAGCAACTTACAAATATTATGCTGCGCCAAAAGTCGAAAAAGAAGCCTTTCTTATGGCAGAAATTGTCGATTATTCGAAGTATAATTTGCTCAACGGCGAAGCCAATATCATTTTCGAAGGAATGTATGTAGGTAAAACGAGGATTAACACCAATCAGACTTCAGACACCTTGAGTTTGAGTATGGGAAGAGATAAGAAAATGGCTGTCAAACGTGAAAAAGTGGCGGATAAATCAGGTACAAAATTTTTATCTTCGAAGAAAGAACAGACTTTTACGTATGATATTACCGTTCGCAACAACAAGAAAGAAGCAGCTCAATTGCTTTTGAAAGACCAATATCCATTAAGTCCAGACAAAGAAATCGAAATCGAATTATTACAAAGTGACAGTGCAAAAGTAAATGCAGAAACTGGAATTCTTACTTGGGATTTAGATTTAAAACCCAATGAAACCAAAAAAATTAGGATAAGTTACCGAGTAAAATATCCTAAAGATAAGGTGATTGATAATTTGTAAAACGACTTAACCGCAAAGTTCGCAAAGAAGGCACAAAGCACACGAAGATTTTAAAATCTGTTTTATCCGCGTTTTTGCTTTAGCAAATCCGTGTTATCTGTGTGCCATTTTAAGGTGCTGGATCTGGAATTATAGCCTGAACCGCATTGATTTCGGCAATAATTTCATCCGATAAAACAACATCAATCGTAACAATATTTTCCTTTAATTGTTCCATAGTTGTGGCGCCAATTATATTGCTAGTCACAAAAGCTTGTTGAGTCACAAAAGCCAAAGCTAATTGTGTCAAAGTCAAACCGTTTTTAGTTGCCACTTCGTTATACAATCGTGTAGCTTCAGCAGATTGTGCACTGTTGTATCTTGAAAATTGAGGAAACAAACTGATTCTAGCATTCGGATGACTTTCGCCTGACAAAAATTTTCCTGACAAAACTCCAAAAGCCAAAGGAGAATAAGCTAATAATCCCAAATTTTCTCGCATACAAACTTCGGCAGAACCGTTTTCGAAAAGTCGATTCAACAACGAATACGGGTTTTGAACTGTTTTTATTCTTGGTAAATTATTGTATTTACTTTCTTCCAGAAAACGCATAATTCCCCAAGGCGTTTCATTTGAAAGTCCAATATGTTTTATTTTTCCTTGTTTGATGAAACCATCCAATGTTTCTAAAACGGAATGAATATTGTCTTCCCAAGCGTCCTCTTGCACTTTGAAACCGCGTTGCCCAAAGAAATTCGTCTTACGTTCTGGCCAATGCAATTGATACACGTCAATATAATCCGTTTGCAAACGCGTCAAACTTTTGTCTAAAGACAAGGCAATACTTGCAGGAGAAAAATCCATATTTTCTCTGATGTAAGACAATCCAGGATTAGGCCCTGCGATTTTTGAAGCCA
>NZ_JAQTPQ010000043.1 GCF_028712645.1 Flavobacterium sp.
TGTTTCACACAGTGCCGTTGTTGAATATATTGAAAATTTAAGAAGACCAGTTTAGAAATTAGCCACAGATTAACACTGATGCAACGGATTAAAACAGATTCATAATTAGTCGTTCAAAAAACTTTGCGACTTTGTGCCTTCGTGGCGAATATTATGAAAAAAGAATTTTACAGTAACGGAAAACTACTAATCACGGGAGAATATTTGGTTCTAGATGGTGCAAAAGCATTTGCATTACCCACAAAATTTGGACAAAATCTTATTGTAGAAAAAGGGACCAACAGAACTATTTCTTGGAAAAGTTTTGATTCCGATGGAAGTATTTGGCTAGACGAAAATTTAACTTTTATTGAAATTTTAAATAAAGACACTCCCGATAAACAAGCTTCCGTTCGAAATACATTGATCGAAATCTTGCACGAAGCTTCGTTATTGAATCCAGATTATATTCAAAACGCCGAAGGTTATTGCATCACAACCCAACTGACTTTTCCTAGAAATTGGGGATTAGGTACTTCATCTACCTTAATAAATAATATTGCACAATGGCTGCAAATCGATGCTTTTGTTTTACTAAATAATAGCTTTGGCGGAAGTGGATATGATATTGCTTGCGCTCAAAATGATTATCCAATATTGTATCATTTAGAAAATGGTAAACCAATAGTCGAAAAAGTAACTTTCGAACCTGAATTTTCAAAAAATCTATATTTCGTTTATTTGGATAAGAAGCAAAGCAGTAAAGCATCTATCGAATCCTACTACAATAACCACAACAATAATTTAGCTAAAGATATTTTCGAAAATGACAAAATTACTACAGCAGTTTTAAAGGCAAAAACGCTTTCAGAATTTGCATTGGCTTTAGAAGAACACGAAGCTGAAATGAGCAACATTCTTGAAATTAAAACAGCTAAAGAAATCTATTTTGCAGACTTTGATGGCGTAATCAAAAGCCTTGGGGCTTGGGGCGGCGATTTTGTTATGGTCGTTTCAAAAGAAAACCCGACGGAGTATTTCAAGGGAAAAGGATTTCTTACAATAATTCCTTATCAAGAAATGATATTATAAAAACAAAAAATCCCGATTACTGAAGTAATCGGGATTTTTTATGACTAAAACTTTAAACTAGTAATTAAAGTCTTTTCTGTTGTCTTTAATTTCAGCATTTTCTTTTAATGCAGGAATAACTCTATTTACATCACCAGCGCTTTGAGCTTTCATTTGAGCTACATAAGGAGTATGATCTTTCAAAACTGGCGCTTTCACTGTGCTAGTGTTTTTTACCACATAAACTCCAGTATTTCCTTCGATTGGAGCAGATAATTTTCCAGCTGCCAATGCAAACGCATTACCAACAACTTTAGGTTCTTGACCAACACCACCAACCAAAACTGGATTTTGCATAGTAACATCAGTTGCTTGTTGTACTGTTGATCCAGTTGCTTTTGCAATAGCTTCTAATGAAGTTCCTGTCATTTTTGCTTTGATTAACTCCGCTTTTTTCTGGTTTTTAAGAATTGGCTCTACATAAGCTCTAGCCAAATCAGCTGTCATTAATCCTTCTTTATTAATTTTAGTAACTTTAGCGATAACGTGTCCTAAATTAGCTACTTCAAATCTTTTTACAGCACCAATATCAGTTCCGCTTTCGAAAGCCCATCTCACGATATTTCTTTGGTTGCCCAATGCACCAAACGACTCATCCATAACTTTCACGGTAACTGGAGGAGCAATAGTAAGTTTCATTTCTTTTGCAGCTTTGTCGAAATCTTTATCAGTTGCATCAATTTCAAATTTTGTTGCTTGTGTAAAAACTTTGTCAGAAGTTGCTTCCGAAGCTTCAATTTTTTGTGCAATTGTTGCTAAACGAATTCCGTCTTGTTTGTCTGTAATTTTAATAATGTGAAATCCGAAAGGAGTTTCAACTAAACCAATTTTTCCAATAGGATTACTAAAAACAAAATCGTTGAAAGGTTTTACCATTTGGTTTGGTCCAAAATAACCTAAATCACCACCTTGTTGTGCTGAACTATCATCAGAGTTTGTAAAAGCTAACATCAAGAAACTATCTGGATTTGCTTGTACTTGCGCCAAAACAGCTTCGGCTTTTGCTTTGGCTTGTTCTTTTGTACGTTTCTCTTTTTGATTTGGAACTTGAGTTCCTTCATAGCTAATTAAAATATGGCTAGCTTTTGCATTTACACCCACTTTTCTACCCAATGATTTTGAGATGCAATAGTAATTTCCAAAAACATAAGGACCATAAATTTCGCCTGGAGCCAAGTTATACAATTTATCTGCATCAACTGCTGGTAAATCTTTTTTGGCAACATAAGTAGAATCATAAGGAACATCTGAATTTGAATTCACAAATTCAATAGTATTTGTTGCTGCTTTAAATCCTGGCAAAGTATCGTTTTTCGCAGTTGTTTGATTGTAAACTATTCTTCCTGACAACAAACTAGTTACTTTTGATTTTACTTCAGCCTCATCTTCTGGAGATGCTTTGTCTTCAATCAAAACATATTTTACTTCACGAGTTTCATCAGCTTTGTATTTTTTTTCATTCTTTTTCATAAAAGTCACAATCTCGTCATCTGAAACTTTTACGTCGCTATCTTTAATGGTAGAATATAAACCTGCAACATAAGAGAAACTTACTTTGTTGGCTTCCATTTCATATTTCAATTTTCCTTCAGCATCAGTAGTGTAAAGTCCCGCTTTTATCAAATTATTATAAATCTGAAATTTAGCGTTAAGCTCTGCATCTTTCTCTCTATCCTTTAAAACTTGTGCTTGTTGCGGATTTGACTTGAAGTATTCTTTGAATTTTGCTTCATCAAAAATTCCAGCTGCATTTAAAAATAGTGGATTTTTACCAATGTTTTGATCAGATTTCAAAACTTCCATTATGGCTTTTTCACCAACTCTTATTCCTAATTTATCAAATTCAGCTGTTAGCAATGCAATTGAAACCTCTTGATCCCAAACTCTATTTGCTGCAGCTGTTGGTGTCATTCCTTGTTGACTTTTTTCAACATTGCTCACTTTTACTCGGAATTCCTCAAATGAGATATTTTTCCCATCAATGCTTCCTACATCTTTTGAGTTACCACTAAAAGCTCCTTTACTAAAAAGACTTGGAACTAGAAATGCAAATAATGCGAATGCAATAACCACTATCATTAAAGCGGAACGTTGTCTAATTTTTGCTAAAACTGCCATTTTTATTGTTGTTAATTTTATATTCAGTTTGCGAAAATACAATTATCTAATTAATAATTATACTAGTCGCACTATAATTTACAAGAAAATTTGATTTATGAAAAAAAATTAATCTTTTATCGTCATTTTAACCAATTCAATTTTTTTGTTTGTGGCTTCTTCAATAATAAAATGATAAATTCCGATGGTGATTACATCGCCTTTTTGAGGAAATTCTTTGGTTGAATCTACTATAAAACCGCCAAGTGTTCCATAAGAATCGCTTTCGGGAATACTTAACTTATAGGTTTGATTTAAATATTCAACATCCAATCTTGCCGAAAAAATATAAACTCCTTCTTCAATTTCTTTTTCGGTTAATTCCTCGTCTGAATCGTGCTCGTCTTCAATTTCACCAAAAAGTTCTTCGACAATGTCTTCAATTGTTATAATTCCAGAAGTTCCTCCGTGCTCATCAAGAACAACGGCAACACTTTTTCTTTTTTTGGTAAGCAAATCCATCGCATCTTTTATATAAATAGTCTCCGGAACAAATTCGACTGGAATTACAATCGATTTGATGCTTTTAGGTTTCTTGAATAAATCGAATGAATGTACGTAGCCAATAATATCATCAAGCGAATTTTGGTACACCACAACTTTAGAATAGCCCGTTTCTATAAATAATTCTTTCAATTCAGCCACAGTATCAAATAATTCAATTGCCACTATTTCGGTTCTGGGGCTCATAATATCTCTGGCTTTCACACCCGAAAAATCTAAAGCATTTTGAAACATTTGAATCTCAGAGTCCATTTCTTCGTGGTCTTCAACCGTACTCATTTGCTCAGTTATATAATTGCCCAATTCTGCTTTACTGAAATATAACGGAACGTAATCTCCTTCGGTTTTAAAGAATTTTTTCAACACAAAATCGGAAATCCAGATAAAAAAAGTGGAAATAAAATAAAACAGCATATAAAAACCATAAGCAGGAATGGCAAAAAATTTGATAAGTGAATTGGCATAAATTTGAAAAAAAACTTTAGGCAGAAACTCTGCCGTTATCAAAACAATCAAAGTAGAAAGAAGCGTTTGAACAAACAAACTCAAAAATTCCGTGAAATGATAATCCAATGTTTCTATCCATCCCATTATTAAATCTCCCATAAAAAACCCATAGATGACCAATGCAAAATTGTTTCCAATAAGCATAGCAGCAATGAATTTAGAAGGTTTTTCGGTAAGTTTTGTGAGAATACTTGAAAGGTAACTATCTTGTTTTTTTTCAATTTCAAGATAGATTTTATTGGAAGATATGAAAGCTATTTCCATCCCCGAGAAGAAAGCGGATAGTATTAAACACAATATTATAATACTAATCTCCATAATTAGGGTTTGCTGTTTCTATCTTCTAATTTTTTGGCAAATCTTCTTCTAAAGAAGAACATAAAAATAGCCAAGCCTCCAATAAAAAGACTAACCTTTGGCGTTTCGGCTGGATCATCCCACTTTACAATTCCATCATAAAGGAAAGTGGCTCCAAGAATAAGGTAAAGGAATGGAGTGTATTTAAGATATTTCATAATTTATGGTCTAAAACAATTATTCGGCAGATTCTACTTCGCCTGATATTTTTTGTGAATTTACAACTTTGAAATCTTTACTAAAATCAATTCCTTGCCCGTTTGAAACTCCTTTAGGATCAGTGAATTTAAAACTTTTTTCGGTAAAAAACCAATCGTTTTTTTGGTCAAAATACAATTGCTCGGTTTCGAGTGTTTGTCCATCTTGCGATGTTATTTTTACATTCCCTATTAAATCAATAATATAGGTAGTTTTATAAGAAACTGCATAATTAGATTTAATGAACGTCTTCTTTCCTTTATTATCATATATAGTGACATCAATTCCTTTTGGAAATTCCGAAAAAGGAAAATCGACACTGCCATATTCAAGCATCTTAGGACTTATTAAAATCGCTTTTATTCGTCCTGAATCTGTATATTTTAGATTAATATTATCAGCGTCACCTGTAGGAACAAATTCTGAAAAATTTATTTTTTGAACTTCTTTAAAATTACTTTCACATCCAAAAAACAGTGTCACGGTAATAACCGTGACAATTAGTAGAATTCTATTTTTTTTTAGTAAAGTCATACTTTAAACTCAAAAAAATTATGGATAGTTACGAATGCTTTTTTAGAATTTTAGTTGAATTTAGTTTTTACAAACCATTTATCATTAAGCGAAAAACTTACGTTTAAATTTATATAATTTTCTTGAATCAAATTAGCAGCTTTTGTTCCTTTTTTCCCTACTTCTAAACCAAAGTTCACATTAGAAAAAGAACCTGTAATAGGCAACCCCAATCCTAGAGTTAATCCAACATCATTGATTGGTTGTGAATTGATTATTAAACCAGTTTTTTCATATTTAAAACCACCCCTATAAGTAATTCTTTTAGTATAGCTAGAAAATGATTTTGAATTTGGAACGTAATAGCCACCAATGCTATATTTTGAATATTTTCCGTAAACAACATTGTCAATTGTGTTGTATGAATTAGTTAAATTACCTTTGTTTTGTGAAGTAAATTCAGCTCCTAACAACCATTTTCCAGAATCTCCAATTCCTGCACCAAGTGATAATTTACTTGGCATTTTCAAATTCGTTGGAATACTAAGATTCTCAAGCTCATCAACAACTTGCACATCATAATTTGAATTAAAAATTACGGTAGAAATATTTCTGGTATTTTCAGAGGTCAAAGTGCTCTCTGGTGAAAAGTTCAAACTACTAAAAAAAGATAGTTTTTTATTAATTTTAGCCTGATACATCATACCTATGTTAAAGTTTACTCCAGATAAATCAGCAGTATTCAATTCGCGAGACCCGATTGAAACATAAGGAACAAACTCGAGACTGTAAGTTTCAATTCTTCCAAAATTATAATGAGCGTCAGCTCCAATACTTAAATTGGGTGCTATTTCATATCCCATTCCCAAGAAAACCTTGTTCACACCTCCTGAACCATTAAATCTATAATTATTTTGACTACCATCAGTGCTTATCGATTCGACTTTATATCCTACTGAAGAATAAGGGATTAAACCAAGTCCAACTCCAAATTTTCCAAATGGTAAAGCCAAAGCTAGGTAATCTAATGTTGTTCTTTGAGCTTTTGCTGATTCGGTATCTGTTTTTAGTTTGGTAGAACTACGACTTCCTCCCATAGTAAAAGTCGTTAATTTTAAATTAGCATACCCAGCTGGATTTTCTAAATTAATATGAATACTATCTGGCGCAACTGACAATCCTCCCATAGAACGATTTTCGAGTGAACCTTTAAACCTTACTTCCCCAATTCCATAAAACGAATAGGGTGAAGAACTACCTCCTTGTGCAAAAGACATTAATGACAAAAGCAAACAAGCACTTATTATAATTTTTTTAATCATTTTTGATTTTATATTGAAATGTTTGATTCAAACTTTCTAAAAGAAAATTTGAATTGGCAAATATGGTATTTTTTAATCGTTTAGCCAAAAATTCTGCGTCTCCGCCCGTTAAAATTATTATAAAGTTTGAAAATTGCTCACTATATTGATTTATAAAACCATCTATTTCACAAACCAAGCCATTTACCACTCCAGAATGTATTGATTGGGATGTTGATTTTCCAATAAAATGCTTTGGGTTTTCTAATTCTAATAATGGAAGTTTTGCCGTGAAATTATGTAATGTTTCATATCTCAATCTCAATCCGGGAGAAATAGCTCCTCCACGATAATCGTTATTCTCATCAATAAAATCGTAAGTAACACAAGTTCCTGCATCAATAACCAAGCGATTTTTATTAGGAAATTGGAGTGTTGCTCCAGAGGCCAGAATCAATCGATCAATTCCTAAAGTTTGAGGAGTTTCATAGCAGTTATTGAAAGGAAACGGGTCATTGTTCGAAATAAAACGAATATTTAGAGTGTTTTTGAAAACTGTAAAAGATTTTTTTTCGACTTCAGTAACAGATGCCACGACTAAATGTGAGGTCTTTTTATACTTATCTAAAATATTTTGAATACTTTTTTCAAGTTCTGCTATTAGAAAAACAAAAGACTCTAAAAGAGTATTACCCTCAAATACAGCAGCTTTAATTCTGGTATTCCCAACATCGACAGCTAGAATCATAATTTATAATTAAGGTTACGAAGATACGAATAGATTTTTTTTAATAATTGTTTTGTATAAATTAAAAATCATTCTATATTTGCACCCGCATTAGCGAGGTACCTTAGCTCAGATGGTAGAGCAATGGACTGAAAATCCATGTGTCCCTGGTTCGATCCCTGGAGGTACCACTTTAAAAATCCGTAGTCAGCTTATAATTAAGCGATTGCGGATTTTTTGTTTCTCTAGGGTGCTTGTTAGGGTGTTTTCAAAATCATTTTGATACTTCATCAATCTAAATTAACCTCATTAAATTCAAATCAACTTTTAAATTTAATCCTAAATTTTAAAACAACAACTGCAAACGTTACTTATTTATAATTTATCTGTTTTTCGTAAAGACGTTAGATATAAGACTTGAATTTTAGCCAACCAAGGATTTTAATCTCTTGACTGTAAAAGGCTTTTTAGACGGTGTATGTAGTGTAACTATCAAAAGCTTTAAATATTCTCAAAATAATAATACTTTTCAAAGAATCTTTCTGCTGTTTTCTTTCCCGAATAAATTATTGGGGGATACGCAACGGGGTACATTTACTATTGGGGGGGGTGTCTTCCAGAGCCTATTAAGAGAGAGGTAACTATTAATTTTTTGAATGATTTTTAGTATTTTAGCTACTTAGTTTAAATAAAACACATTTGAAATGACAAAGTATATAATTATTGACAAATACCGTAACGATTTGCAAAAGGAAATTAAAGGTGGTTTTGAAGGATTAAAGATTTTATTTGAAAACTATTTTAACAATAAAATGAGTAATGAAGATTACCTTTTTGATGAAGTAGATTTTGAAAAATTCGTAAACGGAAAGCAAATTATTTGTATTGGTTTTAAGGATTACATTACAAATGAATCTTCTTTTCGCTCAAAACTTAATCACAATGGGATTTATCAGTTTTCAAATTTTTATGAAAGATATTTTAAGTTTAATTTTTCAAATGATTATTTGTTTTCGCCAAGTATTGAAATATTAGATAAAGTATTAGGGCAAATGGAGTTTATTGGATTAGAGGAAGCCTTGACTAAAGACGACCAAATCGATATAATATTATCTTTTTTAATGTATATATCAGAAGAGATAAAAAAATCAAATGAATGTAAAGAAATAGACAATCCAAAATTGTTTGAAAAATTGATGTATATGACAAATGGATATGTTGAAATATACGACAAGGTTTTTAATAAATATTCTCGATATTTTCCGCACTACATCAAAGTTGATTTTAATGAAAATGTTATTTCAGAAATTAATACACCTCAGGAAAATAAAAAGTGCGATGAGAACAAACTTTGGTTTCAGGTTGGGCTTTTATTTGCAAAAGGAGAAATTCAGAAATTCAAGAAACAAAATGACCCAATTAGTTTCAAAAAGATAGCTGAAAATTTTGGGAATGCAAGTTTTGAGCCTTATATAAAAACAACAATTCAAAATTATGATTCAAATTACGATAAAAATATATATATAAATCTTGACAAAATGAAATGTATAATGAGCTATTGTAAATCAAATGATATTACAACTTTTGAAGATTTCGATTTAAAGTATAAAGCATTGGTTGAAAAACAGTACTAAAACAGTACGGTACTATCAAAAAGTACCTAAAAAACGAATATATCTTTGCCCAGAAAGTAATTAACAACCCTACTTTCAGCAAATTTATATGAATACACAAGCATTTCAAATGATTAACATTACTGTTCCACAATTAACGGAGTTAATCGCAAATTGCATCAAAGCAGAACTTCAAAAAGTAGTAAATTTTACTATGCAACCCACAAAACCCGAACCCGAAATTCTCACAAGGGAAGAGGTCAAAGACTTACTTAAAATTTCCTTTACTTCGCTGTGGAAATATAATAAGCAAAAAACGTTAGAAGCTAAGAAAATAAACGGAAAAGTCTTCTATTTAAGACAAGACGTAATGAATCTTTTAAATTCAAATTCTGCCGTTGCATAACATTTAAACTTCACTACTGGCGATTCCGCCTAATTAAATCAATTTAACAAAATAAGGCAAACTGTATTTTCATACGGTGCGGAAATCTTTTGCCTTATTTAAATCCAAAGACAATGAACCAATATTATATTTTAAAACCAAAAAAATTAAACCTCAAATATTTAGTTAATAAATACAATCCAAATTTCAATTTTAATATTGATTTTGCATACTTCATCTTTCATTTAATGATTATATATCGAAATGAAAATACAGAGGATAGTATTACCCGACTAAGTTCAAAATTTTTGCAAAAGATGAACAGAAACTATAATTTACATATCGATTTTTTACTTGAAAATTTTCCCTGCGATGGTTCTGTTTTGAAAGGCAATCGGTATTCTGTTGATAAACCGTTTGGATATAGATTCTCTAATTATTACAATACAAATGAATTTGAAATTTATACAATTACAGATAAGGTATTAGTGCCAAAAATCCAAAAAATGTTTAGCACCAAAATAAACGAAAACTTACGATTACAGTATTATTTTCTACTAAAACACTTCAAAAAAGACAAATTAACCGTGTCACAGCCGTCGATATTAATGAATGAGATAAATGCTTTGCCTAGTAATAAAAAACGCATCAGAAACGCTAAAAACATCATTAAAATAATGAACGGAGAATATAGTTGCACACTAAAACCCGATACCGACGGAAGAGTTCATTCCAACATTACACGGTTATCAAAAATCAGTAGAAAATATTTGCAACATAACGGGGAATACCTCGCCGAAGTTGATATTTCTTCCGCAGTTCCTTTTATTCTATTCCTAACTATGAAGATGTATTTAGATAATAATAATTCCTATTTAGCAAGTAACTTTCAGTATTCTAATACTATCACTTATATGTTAGATGAAGTTACGGGAGATATAGATAAATCAGAGCTTCGCAACTTTGGGAATGCCGTTATATCGGGTTCTTTATATGAACAATTTAGTGATTTGATTTTAAATGAAAAACTATACACGGATAAGGGGTATAAATTTGAAAAAGTGGTATCGTATTACAACTATTCTTTTAAAAAACAATTTGGATATAATTTTGATGGAGATATGAGCGATTTGAAAAAGTATGCCAAAAAAAGGATGCTTTCAATGATTTTTGCAAAATCTAATTCCTATACCTTTGAACAAATAGTATTCAATGAATTGTACCCATCTCTATTAAAGTTTATTAATGAATTTAAAAATGTGGAGCAATATATAGATGACGAAAGCACCAAAATAGCACCAAAAGACAAGCATAAAAAACTAGCCTATTTTTGTTTTCAATTTGAAGCAAAAATGATGATTGATAAAATTGCAAGGGAATTTGACAAATTAAACAAAGGGAAAATTCCTGTTTATAGCCTGCACGATTGTTTAATAACAACCAGTGGTAATGTTGAATTATTAAAAGACTTTATGCAAAATAAATTCATTGAAATGTTCGGGACTGCACCAAATTTAACAATCGAAAAATCACCTTTAAGCATCGTTCACAGTATAGCTTCATAAAATGACGAACCCGCCTGATAAGCGGGTTTTAATACTGTTAAATTTTATGATATAAAAGAAAATTTGAATTTGGATTGTCCTGAGTATCAAAATTTATTGTGGTACTATTTATTTTAAAATAATAATTTTTAATAATAGAAGTTAGCCCATTACTCATATAAGTATAAGTTATAACATATTTTGTACTGGTTGTTTCTTCTTTAATGGTGTAATTAAAGTTTGGGGTATTTACTAAACCTCCGTAATATTCATTATAATTTACTGAACCTATATTGTCTTTAGGTGTTCCATCATATTTTATTATGTTATTTGTCAAAAAAACAATTGATTCATCAATGTGATTTGATGTATTATTAAAAGCATAATTATACCAAGTTCCTTGAATCCAAGTTGGAGGATGGAATGTGTAGTTTGAACTAGTGTTATTGTTATCTGAACTAGATGAACAAGAGAATAATAAAAGCGTTGTAAAAACAAAAAGTAATTTTTTCATAATATTTAAAGTTTAAATTAGGATAGTATTTTTTTTGAGCGGTTTTTGCTCTTTATTGTCTTTTCAAATCTTTGTTTATTTTACAATATTCTTGATAGTTTTTAGAGTAATAAATAGAATTGTAATATTCTGTAAAAAATTTATTTTTTTTGATTAAAGCACTTCTGTATTGCATAGGTTCAATATTACCAGTTGTGAAAAGTTCGCCTAATACCACCATAAAAAGTGGCGGAATTAAATAAAAAAGATATGTCCAATATTTGTTAAAAACCATAGCAGCTACATCATCTGGTTGAGGATATATTGGAAGCCCTTTTTTCATATTCAAATAGGCTTCTTCTGTCAATAATAGAGGTTTTTCAAAATTAAAGGAAATGCTATATACTTTATATCTTGCCATTTTGTTCTTTTAAAAAGTTATTTATTTCTATTTCCAATGAAGAAAGTTCGCTATAGTTTCTTTTGGACTGCGTCAGTCTTGCTGAAATATCTTGTGCTTTTTCTCTTTTATCCGTCTGGATTTTATCGGGGTGAATTTTAACGATTAGCTCTTTATATAGCTTTTTAGATTTTGAAATACTATTGACTATGTTTTGAGCGGTCTCTTTGTAATCCCTTGTACCATCTTTTAAAACTCTCTTTTTAAGTTCCTTTCTTATTTTGCGTTTTTTGTAAGTGATTATATACCAAGATAAAAAAGCACAAAACGATACGCCTATTAAAATATACTTTATCATAATTAACCGTTTAGCATATAATCCTGAAAATTAGAAATCTCTTTTAGGGATATTTGATGACCTTTAAAAACAGTCCGTCCTGAAATGATAAGAGTGTCATAACCGTATGCCATCAATTGTCTAACAAAAGGCTTACTGTCTATTACATATCTTGATATTTCTATAAAGTCAGTAACGGTTAAATTAGCGTCATTTTCAATTGTTATTTTAAATCCACTTCTCATATAAAAAGAGCTTAATTCGTGTTTGAAAGAAGGGTTGCCTGACGAAGTGGACACTTTGCAGTATCTTTCTAATTCACCACCGAAATATGCTTCTTTAAATACTAAATTCATTTGTCTTAAAATTGAAACTCTTTCAAAATTTCCTTGTGAAATTACATCAACCATTCTGTTTAAAAGGGTTGTGATTCTTGATAATATGTTTTCTGCCATTTTTTTATTTTTAAAATTTACACGAAGTTTGGTCGTTTAAAATTAGAATCCTTACGGTTTCCCTCATTTGGGTATATTTTTTTTCATTTTAGGCATATTTTTATTCAAATATAAGAAAAATGGGCGCATTTATGCGCCCAAGTAATTTTTATTTGTTGTGACCTTTGAATATGATTTCAGGGGAAACTTTTTTGATAAATTTAGGAAGCCATATTAGGCAGATAAGAGAAAGAAAGAATCTATCTCAACAAAATCTAGCTGATATATGCGATTTGCCGAAGACTACAATTGGAAGAATAGAAAGAGCTGAAATGAATACTACTATAAAAACCCTCGTTAAAATTGCCAACGCCTTAGAAATTGAGCCAAAAACATTGTTGGATTTTCAGGTAAAATAAGTCTATTAGTTGATTAATTATTAATCAAAAAAACCTTTTGAAACTATATGAGAGGCTCTTTCTTCGCCAGCAATTCTAATATATTTATAAAATTCTTTTTCAGATTTATGACCTGAAAAAAGCATAATATCAAAAACAGGCATTTTATTTTTATACATATTGGTACAAAAACTCCTTCTTGCAGTATGTGAATGAATTAATTTGTATTTCGGTATGTATTCTCTAATCTCTTTACCTCCTTTTTTAAAAATACATTCAATCTTTTCATTGAATTTAAGCATTCCGCCAATTATTTTAATATATTTATTTAAGTCTTTCTCTAATATTTTTCTTGGTGGCAAACCGTTATATCTAAGGTTCATTATTTGCTTAATTTCCTTTGTAATATAACAATTCACTTTAGCACCTGTTTTCTTTTGTTTTATTGAAAAATATTCCTTGTCGTTTATTATCTTTATTGATGAAGAAGTCAATCCATTATAATCTGAAACCCTTTGACCTGTATAACAACCAATCAAAAAAACATCCCTAGCAAGTTCGTAATGTTTCTTTTCTGACAAATCTAAATCTAACATCTTTTTTAATTCATCCGTAGATAAATAAATTGCTGTTGTTTCTTCGGGAGTTACGCTAAAATCTTTTATATTGAAATCTAAATTCTTAATAAGCCTTTTTTGGTTAGCTTCAATTAAAAAAGTTTTTAGATTTTTTAGATGTTTTGAAATTGTGTTCTGTGAAAAGTCTTTTTCTTGTAAGTAATCAATAAAGTTTAATACAAAACCTTTATCAAATGAATTAAAATTAATCTTTTCATTATTGTCAATTCCGTAATTTTTCACTTTCAATAAAGTTTGCTTGTAAGAGCGTTTTGTGATTATACTTATATCTTTGGCTTTTTGATTTAAAATCTCTTCACAGAATTCAAAAAAAGTTTTGGGTATGGAATTATCTATAATTACATTTTTATTCAAATAAATGTCTAAAAACCTCTTTAAAACATCATTGTTTATAATAATTTGCTCGGCTATTAAGCGAGAATATTCTTTTTTTACAACATTTTCAATTTTGCTCAAAAATTCATTTACTTCAATTGCATTAATAATATTAGACTTAGTTTGTTTAATCCTTTGTTTATCAAAATCCCAATCCATAAAACAGGATTTATAACCTGTTGAATATTTAAACCTATTCCCTCCATAGGAAAAATGAAGAAAAATCAAACTATCTTTCTTTTTGTCATTTTCTAATTGTCTAATAGATTCTTTGAATGCAAATCTTACAATTCCGTTTGAGTTTTCAATTGTCTTAATCATATTCTTTTTTTTATACAAATATAATAAAAAATAGAATTAGGGTGCTTATTAGGGTGCTTTAAAATCTAAATTTAACTAAATTTAACTTTATTCAATTAAATTAAAAAACACTTAATCCTTTTATTTATAGGACTTTTAAGCATTTAATAAATTGATTGAAATAGTATCAAGTTAAAAGTTAGTAGTACTGGAGGTACCACAAAAAACCCTTAATTTCATTATGATTTTAAGGGTTTTTGTTTTTGGGATGTTTTTAAATCTACCCCCAAATATCCATTTAACAAACCACTTAAATGTATCTCAATTATATTTTCAAGTTTTGTTAATCAAAACAGAATTTGACCTCAATTTTAAGAACTGTCCTTTCAAAAAACCATCTCATTTAATTCTATGGTTTATTATGTCTAATTTAAAAAAAAATAGGATAATTAAATAGGTTTGATATATTTGTGAATTATATCTTAAAATAATAAAAACAACTTAATCTTTTTTCGGTTTATGGAACAAATTATCAAAGACACAACAGCAAATCCAGCACCACTAGGCCTTTTTGGTTTCGGAATGACAACTATTTTATTGAATTTTCACAATGCAGGATTCTATGAGCTTAATTCGATGATTATGGGAATGGGAATATTTATTGGTGGCATACAGCAAGTTATTGCAGGAATTATGGAATGGAAAAAAGGAAATGGATTTGGAATGTCAGCGTTTATGTCCTACGGATTCTTTTGGTTGTCGCTTGTTGCTATATGGATACTTCCGTTGATGGGTGTTGTAAAACCTGACGGAACTTCGATGGGTTTTTATTTGGGGATTTGGGGGCTATTCACCTTGGCGTTCTACATTGGAACCCTTAACGGAAACACCATTGGAAAACTTATATTTGGCTCATTAGTGGTTTTATTTGCACTTCTTTCTGTGGCAAGTTTCACTGGTAACGAATCTATTCATACCTTTGCAGGCTATGAGGGGATTCTATGCGGTTTATTTGCTTTTTATGAAGGAGCGGCCATAGTAATCAATGAAAAATTAGGGAGAAAAGTAATGCCGTTATAATAAACGATACAAATTATTGTTAAAACAGTGACTTTACTGATTATTCAAAACAAATAGATAATAAATTCGTTAACTTTACATTTAGCAAAAGATTTTTTAAACAGAAAAAATACAATAATGAGTTACTACAAAATTGAAAATTTAGAACAATACTTCAAACACTATAATAAATCTATTCGAGAGCCGAGAAAATTTTGGGGAAAAATTGCTTCTGAGAACTTTACTTGGTACCAAGAATGGGAAAAAGTGATGGAATTTGATATGGCCGAAGCTAAAATTGAATGGTTCAAAGGCGCAAAAGTTAATATTGTAAAAAACTGTTTGGATAGACATCTTGCAAAAAGAGGCGAAAAAACAGCCATTATTTTTGAACCAAATGATCCAAAAGAAGAAGCGCAACATATTTCGTACAACGAATTATATACGAGAGTTTCGAAAATGGCAAATGTACTTCGCGAACAAGGCATAAATAAAGGAGATAGAGTTTGTATTTATTTACCAATGATTCCAGAATTAGCAGTTTCCGTTTTAGCTTGTGCAAGAATTGGTGCAGTGCATTCTGTGGTTTTTGCGGGTTTTTCTTCAACAGCTGTGGCAACAAGAATCAACGATAGCGATTGCAAAATGGTTATCACATCAGATGGTGGATTCCGTGGCAATAAATCAATCGATTTAAAAGGAATTATCGACGAAGCATTAACAAATTGTCCAGGTGTAGAAACAGTTTTGGTTGCCAAAAGAACCAATACAAAAATAGCTATGAAAGAAGGTCGCGATCAATGGCTACAGCCTTTAATGGATGCAGCTTCGGATAATAATGTTGCTGAAATTATGGATGCCGAAGATCCTTTGTTTATTCTTTACACATCAGGTTCTACTGGAAAACCAAAAGGAATGGTACATACTACCGCTGGATATATGGTTTACACGGCTTATACTTTCAAAAATGTTTTCAATTATGAAGAAAACGATGTTTATTGGTGTACTGCTGATATTGGTTGGATTACTGGACATTCTTATATTTTATACGGTCCGTTATTGAATGGTGCAACGACAGTAATTTTTGAAGGAGTTCCCTCTTATCCAGATTTCAGTCGTTTCTGGGAAGTGATTGAAAAACACAAAGTAACCCAATTCTATACAGCACCAACAGCCATTCGTGCCTTGGCAAAAGAAAAAATAGAATATATTCAAAAATACCCATTATCATCATTAAAAGTAATTGGTTCAGTTGGAGAACCTATCAACGAAGAAGCTTGGCACTGGTATAATGACCACGTGGGAGGAAAACGTTGTCCGCTAGTAGATACTTGGTGGCAAACTGAAACTGGGGGAATTATGATTTCAGCAATTCCATTTGTAACACCAACAAAACCAACGTATGCTTCTTTGCCATTGCCAGGAATTCAACCCGTTTTAATGGATGAAAAACGAATTGAAATTGAAGGTAATCAGGTTACTGGAAGTTTGTGCATCAAATTCCCTTGGCCAGGAATTGCTAGAACCATTTGGGGAGATCACAAACGGTATAAAGAAACATACTTTAGTGCTTTTCCTGGAAAATATTTTACAGGAGATGGCGCATTACGAGACGAAGTAGGTTATTATAGAATTACTGGTCGAGTTGATGACGTGGTAATTGTTTCAGGACATAATCTTGGAACTGCACCAATTGAAGATGCCATAAATGAACATCCAGCTGTTGCCGAAAGTGCTATTGTAGGATTCCCTCACGATATCAAAGGAAATGCATTGTATGGTTT
The DNA here is from genome assembly GCF_028712645.1 of Flavobacterium sp. Taxonomy (GTDB): domain Bacteria; phylum Bacteroidota; class Bacteroidia; order Flavobacteriales; family Flavobacteriaceae; genus Flavobacterium. The sequence continues at coordinate 17,135 of NZ_JAQTPQ010000043.1, forward strand.
TGTCATCCTTAAAGAATCTGGAGAATATCGTGATAGAGAAAACTTGACCAAAGAGATTAATCAACATATTTCAGACCACATTGGACCTATTGCCAAATTAGATAAAATTCAGTTTGTTTCTGGCTTGCCAAAAACACGTTCAGGCAAAATTATGCGTCGAATTCTTCGAAAAATAGCCGAAGGTGATTTCTCTAATTTTGGAGATACGACTACTTTATTGAATCCAGAAATTGTGGATGAAATAAAAAACGGAAAACTATAAAAACCGGATTAATTCAAATAAAAAAGGCAGTGCATTTTGCACTGCCTTTTTTTAAACTAAGTGTGTTTATTGTTTTATAAACTTAAGGACTTTAACTTCATTGTTATCATTTAAAGTTCTTACAAAGTACATCCC
>NZ_JAQTPQ010000288.1 GCF_028712645.1 Flavobacterium sp.
ATAGTTCCTTCGGGAGGAGTAAAACCGAAATTCTCATTTACTGGCCCTACTTCTATTGTAGCTCCTTCTGCATTAACATCTACTATATGTGTAGGTTCATTTGGTAAAGCAAACTTTGCTTGTATTTCAGCTGGACTTAATCCTTCAATATCTTCAGGCTTCATCATCCAAGACCTATCTGGTGCCGTTATATTCTCTGTATATACACGGACATAAGGTTCACTTCCTCCTTCATATATTTTAGTAGCATGGTTAGGAGTATAGGGAGCGCTAAGTCCACCCAATCTTTCGTTTGCACAATTTGTAGTTCCTAAACGTATTTGCACTTCTGCAAGTTGCGTAGGTGTTGGTGGTTTTATAGGTTCTAATCCTTCTAGCTCTCTACTGTCAATAACTCTATTACCACTAAAAGCATAAGGTGTCCAAGTACTGTATTTTTCTGTTAAAGGGTCAACATTACCCCATCTACCAAGGTCTGGCATATAATTCCTCGCCCCATAATCATACATATTTAGCCCCAACTCGTCCTGTAATTCCTTCCCATTGAAGAGACGCTTTTGGGCTGGGGGCACGAGCCAGAGGCATCGCGCTAGCCTTTGAACTTATTTCTGCTTGCGCCAGCTGGGGGTGTTAATAGCAGGTCTTTCACTATTTTGGCCGTTACTAATTTCTAGGCAAAGGTGGCTCTGGTAATTTCTCTGTTAACAATTCATTTGGAAAACTATGGCTCTCTATTTTTTCCATTTTAAGTTCCTTTAGCTTAATAATAGTTTTAATGACTTTAATCTGATTTTTATTTAAAGAAAAAGAAGAAAAATAAAACTTGTTCTTTTTAATATTATTATCAAAACAAGTATATAACTCAAAAGGAGTTGCATCCTCAATGGATTTATTTTCAATATTTTTTTTAAATTCGTTTTGAATACCATTTCTTAAATCCGATAAAATTTTTGAATCAATTTCTGATTTATAATAATTATAATTCCCTTTATTGTTGATTATTTCCTCACAATAGTATAACGTATCTCTTTTTATTTCTATTCCGAATCTAGGCTCGGCAGGATTCATTGATATTCCACTAGTCAATACAATTTTATCATTATTGTCATTATTACAACTAATAAAAATTAAAGCTATAAAAAATATTATTTTCTTCATAATCTACTTCTTGTAATTTAAAGCACCTGTTTTAGGATTTACCTGTATTAATGAACCGCTAAAATTCCATATTTGAGTTTTAATCTGTGTATTTGTGTAGTTCAAATTTAAAGATTTTGAAACTTCTTGCATAGTACTTAAATCTCTTCCTCCAAAAGATTTTGACATAGAGCCGTTTTGATTATATAATGATTCCATACTAGCAAAATAGTGGTCAGCATGATTACCATACTTTTTGTAATCTGATGGTAAATTTGACTTATCCATTAATCCATTGTTCGTAAAATCCTCAGCTTTACTATCTCCGTGTAAAAAAGATTCATGTGCTATCGCTTCGGTTAAATTAAATGTTTTATTTGGAGAACCAAATCCTTCAATAGCTACTTCAATATTTATATCAAGTCCAACATCTTTACCTTTTTCAAACCTAAATTCAGAACTAGTTGAGCTACCTGTTTTACTTTCGCCCACACTATAATTTAAATTGATTCCCTCTTTATCAAATTTCCCTGCTTCTTTACCAGCTTGATAAAATACTTTACCGCCATACTCTAATTTTTGTCCAGCTGAAGCATAATTATTTAAAAAAGCTTTTCCTTCTTTAGTTTTTGCAAAAAGCATAAATGCTTTTGCATGGTCTTTACTTTTCATTAATTCTGATATATCAATTTCTCTTCCATCAGGGTCTATGAAAAGTACAGGATTATTTAATGCATAATTGTATCCGCTCCAACTATTATACTTCTCAGCCAGCGGGGATTGTTTGCTTACTACTGTTGACCATTTCATAAAGTCTGCAAAAATAAGTTTGATGTAATTCAAATAGCTATGAAAAACATATTTGTGGTTGCTTTGTTTTTAGTCTTTAGTTCTGCGCTTGCTCAAACCAAAAAAGATACTCTTGAACTTTTAAATTTTAAATTTCGCTGGTACAATACTTCGCCTTGTGGTTGTTATACGTTTCCTAAAAAAGACAGCATTTATATTCCTAAAGACACTTTAAAACCTGCCGTGAACTTTACTTTTGTTAGAAAAAAAGACACAAAAAAATATTTTAGAGCATAAAAAAACCGAGCAATTGCTCGGTTTTTATTTTATTTGATTTTGCTATTCGTATTTTAGTTTACTCATAAAATAAAAAAGACAAAGTAGATACAATGATATTATAAGAAAAACAATTCCAAAAACAATTATACCGCCATACCTATATTGACTTTTACTTTTATCTTCAAAATATATAATATAATCTTTCCATCTATCTTTATAATAAAAGATATAATAATTGATTAAAACTAAAAAGATAATTACAAAAATTTGATAGCTTTCTAATATTCCTGAAGTTGAAGACATTGTTATACCTGTAAAATAATGGAATAAGACATCAACTATATTAATTGCCCATATCTCTAATAATATTAAAAGACCTATTGCTTTCCACTCACTCCAAAACTTTGGAACAGAAGTATATTCTATTGATTTATAAAGTTTATAAAAAAAATATTGATAAAGTTTTAGAAGTTTCATAATTATTGTTTCATTGCTCCAGGGAATAATTGGAAGTCTGGATTTATAGCTTTGTTTTCTCTATTTAATCTATCTTGGTCTTTCATTGCTTGATCCCATCCTCCTGGATAGAAAGTGTCAATACCGCTATACATTAAAGAAGGTATTGGATTAATAAATATACCATAAAGTCCCATACCTAAATTTAAACCTGCTTTGGCAGGATGTACAGAATTTGGACTATTAGGACCTATTTTTGGATTGTTATAGTTTTTAACTCCTTGATTTTAGTACATGACAAAAACATATTTCATTGAAAATCAACAAAATAATCAATGATAAATTAGAATAAAAGACTGATATTCATTACATTAAAGAATTATTACCACATAATTTTTCTAATGAAGAACACCAGTCTAGAGAGTAAAGATACATCGTTAATATCAGTATTGCAAGGTCATTTTAAAGGGGAACTTAATCTGGCAAGGGTTAAGCTCATCTGTTTATTTATAACAGCTTTATGCAAAATAAAGTCAATTAATTATGACAGGCTTGCCTCTGGATTTGACGTAAAAGCTGATAAAAACAGTTCTTACAGGAGAATCCAACGATTTATGAAGGAAGTTGATTTTCCGATGAAGACAGTTTCGGGTCTGATATTCAATCTATTACCGATAAAAGATGATTTGGTATTGGTTTTAGACAGAACGAATTGGAAATTTGGGTCGAAGGACATCAATATATTAATGCTGGGGGTCAGTTATAAAAATGTAGCTTTTCCGTTAATGTTCAAAATGTTAGACAAACGAGGAAATTCTGATACAGAGGAGCGAATTGATTTGATCAAGAAATATATTGAGTGGTTTGGAAAACAAAGCATTAATTGCTTATTAGCTGATAGAGAGTTTGTTGGCAGCAAATGGCTGGAATTTTTGAACAATGAAAATATTCGATATTACATCCGAATTAGGAATAATTTCAAAATTTATTCTTACCAAAAGCAAACAGAAATAAAAGCATTTTGGTTGTTTAATAATTTGAAAGTAGGTGAGTTTTATCATTATCCAAAAATAGTAAAGTTGCACGAACAAATGTGTTATCTCTCTGGCAGTAAAACAATTGACAGAGACGGAAATATGGAATTTTTAATTATAGTTTCGTTCAACAAACCAGAGCAAGCAATGGTGTATTACAAACAACGTTGGCAAATTGAAAGCCTTTTTAGAGGATTAAAAAGCAGTGGATTTAATATAGAAGATACTCACGTAACCGATTTAGAAAGATTAGAAAAATTATTCTCATTGACAATGATTGCTTTTGTATGGTGCTACAAAATTGGCGACTATTTAGATGAAAACATCAAAAAAATAATAATAAAAAAACATGGCAGAAGAGCCGTAAGTGTGTTTAAATATGGATTAGATTACTTGTCAAAATTTCTTTTAACAGGATTCAAGTCTTTGGAAAACAATCTGTTTTGCTTTTTGTCAT
>NZ_JAQTPQ010000044.1:0-9713 GCF_028712645.1 Flavobacterium sp.
AAAAACATTTAAACACAAATTTACAAACATTTTTAACCATTAAGATAGTAAGGAAATTAAGCTCTACAGTCTTTCTTAATGAAACTTAATATCTTAATGGTTAAAAAAAAATTGAATGTTCACAACAATTCCAGCAGAACCAAATAAAAAGACTAAAACCTGCAAAAAAATTAAAACCTTGTGCGCTTAAAATCAAAGGCACATTATAGATTAAGCATTAAAAAATAAATTATGAAAGCAACAATTATCCTGTCAATGTTATTAGTTACAACACTAACATTTTCTCAACAAAAAAGTAAAATCCAGTCAAAATCATATTCCGCAACTGGGAAAACAATTGTTGTTTATACTTCTGCTGATAGCACAAATTTAAGATTAACCAATACGGATAATCTCAAATTCAAGGATATGAAACAGCCATTGGAAACGCAAACCTGTATTTTTGTAAATCCAAATAAAACCTTTCAGACTTTTCTAGGAATTGGTGGTGCTATTACGGATGCCAGTGCTGAGGTTTTTGCAAAATTGCCAAAAGACAAACAACAGGAATTTCTAGAAGCCTATTATAGCAAAGACAAAGGAATTGGCTATACATTGATGAGAACTAACATTCATAGTTGTGATTTTAGTAGCGATTCTTATACTTATGTTGAAGAAGGGGATAAAGATTTGAAAACTTTCAACATCGACCACGACAGAAAATTCAAATTGCCTTTAATAAAAGAAGCAATTGCAATGGCAGGAGGTAAAATGACTTTTTATGTTAGCCCTTGGAGTCCGCCAGCGTTTATGAAAGACAATAACAATATGCTTAGAGGAGGTAAGTTATTACCAGAATTTTACCAACCTTGGGCAAATTATTATGTAAAATTTATTAATGCTTACCAAAAAGAAGGAATCCCAGTTTGGGGATTAACAGTTCAAAATGAGCCAATGGCGACTCAAAAATGGGAATCTTGTATTTACACGGCTACTGAAGAAAGAGATTTCTTGAAAAATTATCTTGGACCAACATTAGCAAAAGCAGGACTTGGAGACAAAAAAATAACTGTTTGGGATCATAATAGAGACTTGATGTCGCAAAGAGCAAGCACGATTCTTGATGATGCAGTTGCCAATAAATATGTATGGGGAATTGGTTTTCACTGGTATGAAAACTGGAGTGGTGGAGATATGATGTTCGAAAATGTAGGCAAAGTACACGAAATGTATCCTAATAAAGATTTACTTTTTACCGAAGGATGTGTAGAAAAATTTGATGCAGCAAAATATCAATTATGGAAAAATGGAGAACGTTACGGGAAATCGATGATAAACGATTTTAATAATGGGACAGTGGGTTGGACAGATTGGAATATTCTTTTGGATCAAAATGGAGGTCCAAATCACGTAGGGAATTTTTGCTTTGCACCCATTCATGGAGACACAAAAACAGGTGAATTAATTTACACACCTTCTTATTATTTTATTGGACATTTCTCTAAATTTATTGGAAAAGAGGCTAAAAGAATCGGTAGTGTTTCCAGTCGTAGCAATTTGATAACTACTTCGTTTTTGAACAAAGATGGAAAAGTAATTACAGTAGTTATGAATCAAAGTAACAAAAAAGTAACTTACAATTTATGTGTAGATGAAAATACAACAGAAGTTTCCATTTTACCTCACGCCATTCAGACATTAGTGTATTAAGATGAAGAAAGTCACTTTACTTGCTATTATTTTAATGGTTTGTCTATTTGTTTTAAATACAAATGCACAGCAAAAATCTATCGATCAAAAAGTAGATTCTTTACTGTCTTTAATGACTTTGAAAGAAAAAGCAGGTCAAATGCTGAACATTGGATTGCCAGCTGTGCTAACAGGAGATTACTGGGAGAAAAGGGAAACAGCTACTTTTGATCAAGAAAAATTCAAGAAATTAATCGTTGATTATGCCGTTGGTTCCATTCACAATACGCCGGGTTATCCTGCAGAGAGAGAAGATTGGTATCAAATCGTTAAAAAAATTCAGGATTCGGCGATGACAAAAACCCGTTTAAAAATCCCTGTTTTGTATGGAATTGACGATATTCACGGGGCAAATTATGTAAATGGTTCTGTTCTATTTCCACATCAAATTGCCGTTGCCGCGACTTGGAACACAGATTTGTCGAAAATTTGTGGAGAAATAACTTCTTACGAATCAAGAGCAGCATCTCTTCCTTGGAATTTTAACCCAAATGTAGATGTAGCGATGAACCCACTTTGGGGACGAATTTCAGAAAGTTTTGGCGAAGATCCCTACCTCATTTCAGAAATGGCAGATGCTTACATAAAAGGTTCACAAGGAAAAGGCTTGCAAGATTCTAAAAGCACTGCGGTTTGTTTGAAACATTTCGTTGGATATGCTGCAGGGAAAAATGCGAAAGACAGAGCCAGTGCGCTCATTCCAGAAAATAGTCTGCGCCAATATTATTTACCCACTTTTGAGAAAGCGATAAAAAGTGGTGCAATGGGAGTAATGATTAGCTCTAATGCAGTAAATGGTATTCCATGTCATATTAATAAATACTATATTACCGATATTCTCAAAGGTGAAATGGGTTTTAAAGGTGTTGTGATTTCAGATTTCAGTGATATTGATTTCCTTGTTGAAGGACATCTTGTTGCAAAAGACAAACGAGAAGCAACAAAAATGGCAGTAAATGCTGGATTAGATATGATTATGAATCCTTTTAATGCCGATGTTGTCGATTATATTGTAGATTTAGCTGAAAATGGAGAAATACCAATGGGTCGGATTGATGATGCCGTGAGCCGTGTTTTGCATCTTAAATTTGAATTAAATCTTTTTAAAGTTCCTTATAATAATCCAAAAAATTATCCAGATTTTGCTAGTAAGGAGCACATTGCGGCAAACTATAAGACTGCTAGTGAAGCCATCACTTTATTAAAAAATAAAAATAATATTCTTCCGCTTTCGTCAACCAAGAAAGTATTGGTTACAGGATATTCTGCTAATTCCATAAATGTTCTAAATGGTGCTTGGTCAAGATCTTTTCTTGGTAGAGAAACAAAATATAACGACCCAACTAAACAAACGATTTTGGATGCTGTACGAAAACAAGTAGGCGCAACCAATGTTGAATTTGTAGAAGGGACAGATTATTTAGTAGATATCAATACTGATAAAGCAGTAGAAAAAGCCAAAGATGTTGATTATGTAGTTGTTTGTGTAGGTGAAATTCCAGCTTCGGAAAAACCTTCAGATATTAACGAATTGCAACTTCCAGAAGTTCAACAGGAATTAATCAAGAAACTTTCGGCAGCAGGGAAACCAATAATTCTGGTAATGGTTCAAGGAAGATCACGCATCATTCGAGAAGTAGAGCCATTTGTTGATGCCATTGTTATGGGGTATTATCCAGGTGAAGAAGGTGGTCGAGCGATTTCGGATGTATTATTTGGCAAAATAAATCCAAGTGGGAAATTGCCATATACGTATCCAAAATATACTGGTAATGCGATGACTTATTATTATAAAAAAACAGATATCAAGGACGCAGATTGGGGATATAATGGTTTTTATCCGCAATTTGAATTTGGTTTTGGAATGTCATACACCACATATGAATATTCAAACTTGAAAATCAATTCGGAGATTTTAAAAGGTAACGAAGAACTCAAAATTTCCATTGACGTGAAAAACACGGGAAGCAAGGAAGGAAAAGAAATCGTAGAGGTTTATACTAAAGATTTGATTGCATCTGTTTCGCCAGATTGCAGAAAACTGGTTCGTTTTGCTAAAATTAATCTCAAACCTGGCGAAACAAAAACGGTAAATTTCAGCATCAAAGCAAACGATTTGGCTTTCATCGGGATGGAAAACAAATGGATAACCGAAGAAGGAGAGTTTGAACTACAAGTTGGAGGAAATCCTCAAAAATTATTAAAAAAAATATTTAATTATAAGAGATGATTTTTTTTAATTTGAATCAAGTAATTTTTGATTGAAGATTGTTATTAATTAAAGCAAATAGTCATCAACTGTTTTCGGCCAAATTTTCAAGAAATGACATAAAGTTATCTTCGTATTGAACATTTAGTTTTTTTCGCACTCTATAACGGGCACTTTCTACACCTCTAATAGAGATATTTAATAGTGGTGCAATTTCTTTATTTGTTAAGTCCATTTTTACAAAGGCACATAAACGCAATTCTCTTTTGGTAAGTGTTGAGTCTAGTTGCTTCAATTTTTCGAAGAAATTGTGATTTATTTTTTCGAAATTGACATCGAAGATTTCTATATATTCTTCACCAATACGGTGTTGATTTAATTTTTGAAAAATTTCTGTAATTTTCTTTTTTGACTCTTGACTTTTAAGTAGTTCGCGTAGTTTGCTTAGATCATTTTTTAATTCATCGAAAACTTCTTTTTTCTTACTTAACGAAATAGTGTAGTTAGCTAATTCCTTGCTTTTGTTGATGATATCACCTTCTAGGCTCAATTTGTCTTTATAAATAGCTTCTTTGTCTTGTTTTAGTTTTAATTTTTCAATTTCTAATTCTAGTAGTTGTTGTGATTTTTTTATTTCAATTTTCGATTTTAATTGTTCATAAGCGATTCTCTTTTTAACATAATTGATGACGTAGTAAATAAATGAAAAACAGAAAATTATATAAATAAAATAAGCAAAATTAGTTTGATACCACTTGGGTAAAATGTTAAATTCAAACCTAGTTTCTTCGCCTAATTGTCCGGCTAAATTCCTGCTTTTGACCACAAATGTATAGGAGTCAGGTCTTAAGTGAGTGTATTCTTTATAGGCACTTTTTTGCCAAGTAGACCAGTTTTGGTCTACATTTTCAAGTTTGTAACTGTATTGAATTTCTGAACTTGAAAACATTTTCGGAGAGGAGAATTCAAAACGCAATATATCAGTTTGATTGGGTAATTGTATATTGTTTTCTTTTGAACTTATTTCAATATTTTTAAGTTTTTGATTTTGGGTATATATTATTTGGCTAATATTAGTTGGAAAAATATTTTTGCTTCGATTTTTTGCTAGGGTATAAAGGTATAAACCAGCATTTGTTCCAAACATAACAGTGTTGTTGTCTAGCGGATAAATACATTCCATTCCGCGATTAAAACTTCCTTTGAGATTTAGAAATATATCTTTGTAAAGTGTAGGGTTTTTGTCAATAAAATAACCCGCTTCATCGTCTTGAACAAACCAAGTTTTACCATTACTTTCAAGTAATTTTCGGGTATTAATTGAGGGGTCAAAAATAGAATTTAGAGTATTGAATAATTCAAATTTATTAGCTCCTTCATTGTAGGTATAAATTCCGTCGTTTGTAGTAAATACTATTTTTCCGTCCCAATTAAAAACGTTTATATTGAAAGGGGATTTGAATCCATTTTTATTTGTAAAATGATCTACCGCATCTACCCTAGAATAATCCGGATTGATATGAATCTTATAAACGCCTTTATATCCGTGGCATACCCAGTAAGTTTCTGATTTATAATCTGCAAGAATGTCTCTGCTTGACTCTTCGAAACCTTTAATTTTGTTTTTAATAGTCCAATTATTGTTGACTTTTTTTATAAGATACAACCCAGAATAATTAGAACCTAAATAGAATCCTTTCTTATTTTTTATTTTAGTCATTTTCCAAAAACCATCTTCGGAGCCTATTTTTTGTGCGTTTTCGTTTTCTATTTTAAAAAGTCCAGCATCGTGAGAAACAATAATATCATTATCTAATTCTTGAATTGCCCAACTAGAACCTTGTAAATTTTCTATTTTTTTGAAATTGAAATTATTGTTATTTGAATTTTTTAAAAAGTCAGAAAAATAAACACCATTACTTGTGGCTAAATAAACAATTTTGTTTTTTACTAAAACGCCATAAACAGATGATTGGTCAAAAACAGAAATGAAAGGGGATTTATAGTCTAATAGACTTAATCCATTGCTTTGTAATATCCAAATATTTTGATTTTTTGTTTGAAAAATACAATGAATTGTTGTGCTTGAAAGCCCAGAAAATAGTGGATTTTCTCGTATTATTTTGCCATTTGCAGTAAGTGTAATAATTTTAGAGCTGCGAGTGCCAATCAAATAATCATTGTTATTACCAAGAATTCCATAAGAGACTATATCTTTTTTCGTGCCATCAAAAAGGGAAAGTTTTTTTGTAATTATTTTTGTTTTTATATTTCCAGTATAAACGTTTCCAAATCTTGAAATAATGGTAAAAATATCAGGATTCGTAGTGGGAAGAATGGCGTTGATATTTTCATTTAAAATTGATTTAACATCAAAAACAGGAAAAAGACTCGTGGTTTTTGCATCAAATTCATAAATTCCAAATTCAGCATCTTGTACAAAATAATGATCTCTAACTTTTTCCGAATAAATAAATGATTTATTGGCAGGAAGTAGAGTTACTCGATCTCCGGTAATGACAATTAACTCAGAAAAAGTTCTATAAATGATATGATTTTTAAATTCTCGAACTTGCCACAAGTTTTCCAAATTTTTATCTTCAAGATGAAATTCAGCAACAAGTGATTTGTAAAAATAGTTCCCAAATTTATTTTTCTGTAAAGTTCCTAATTCATTATAACCACCAACATACACTTTTCCAGAGCTTGTCTTTGCAAGAGAACTTACAGATGAATTATTAGGAAGACTTACTTTTTGCCAATGTTCTCCGTCAAAAATTATAGCTCCATCATTATTGCCAAATATTAATGTGCCATCCTCATTTTCGCACATAGTCAAAAATTGTGGGTCCGCTTTGAAATCGTTTCTTGTAAAGTGAATTATTTTTAGAGTTGAAGGAATAGCCGATAGACTAGACTGCTCATTTTTTGTTTGACTGTAAAGTAAAGAGGATAAAAACAATCCAAATACTATAAAAAGACAATGTGTTTTTGTTATTATTTTCATATAAAAATTACTGACTATTTAATTTTTAACTACTTATTATGGATAATTCTGAGTTCTACATACAAAAATACAGTTAAAATTGATGCAAATCAACAAAAAAAATATTTTTTAAACAATTGATAAATAAATAGTTGTGGTTTTTAGAGTATTATTAACGTGTTGAATTCATAATAAAGCGTAATCATAGTGTATTTCTATTTTTACAGTCAGTCCCGAAATACATTATTATTGCGATGTCATTTATTAATAATAAATAGTCTTTACGGTTATTTATAACTCGATTATTTTATATAAATGAAAGCAAAAAACTAATTATTTAACAAATTAACTAAACATTTTTATTATGAAAAAAATCTTTACTTTACTACTATTGTCTTGCGCTTGGCTATCTAACGCACAAAACAATTTTGACCCATTTGATTATAGTCCAGTGGGTTACTGGACATTTGAAGACAATGCTAATTTAGGGAAAGCTGAAGCAGGATATGGTTCAGACTTAGTATTGAGTAGTGTTGGCGCTTTCACACAAGTGGCTGGGCCCGCAGGTACTTTTGCAATACAAAGCAACCCTACTGCAGGCATTAATAGTTTTTTAGCTTGTACACATAGCATTGCCCCTAATGGTGGTGGAACAAGAGTTAATCAATGGTCAATTATGATAGATTTTTCTGTGCCAGCATTACCAGCATGGAATTGTTTATTCGACACAAACCCAGCAACACCTGGAGGAGATGGTGAGCTTTATATTAGATCAAACGGTGGAGTTGGTAGTGGTAATTTATGGGGATGGTACACAGGAGGAGCAAGTGTAGTTACCACTGACACTTGGAATCGACTTGTAGTCACTGTTGATTTAACACAAGCCATAGGAAGTAGAAAACTATATGTGAATGGGGTTGAATGGATGAGTGCTGATGGCGTTGCTATTGATGACGCTCGTAAAAGTTTACTTTCAATAGTTAATTTTCTCGGAGATCCTGACTTTGAACAAGCTACAATTAATTTAGCACAGGTTGCTATTTGGGATAGAGCTTTATTACCTGCTGAAGTTGCTCAAATGGCTGGAGCTTCTTTGTTAGGAACAGCAAAATTTTCTGCCGCTAATAATACTTTAAAAGTATATCCAAATCCTGTGAATTCTGGTAGTGCTCGTATTTCATTCAATATGCCATCTGCTTCAAAAAATGCTTCTATAGAATTGATAGATTTAACAGGCAGAGTTGTTGAAAATATTTTTAAAGGAAGTGTCGATCAAGGAGAACAAACTATATCTTGGAGTGCAAAAAACAAATATAATGCTGGAAATTATATTGTTAGACTAACTTCTGAGGACATAAATCAAACTTTCTCAGTAATACTTAAATAGTTTTAGATTGATTGGAATGCCACAAGGAATTCTTTTTACGTTTTTGATGTAAGTTGATTTCCTTGTGGTATTTTCATTTGAGCTTTTAACATTTCAAAAACAATCTAGAGCCAACCTCTCTTTTGATGAGAATTTGTTTTCTCAACGAAAGCAATTAAACATATTTCTCCTTTTATCTTAATTTTTTTTTAAAGAGAATATATTAAGAACAATATTTTATAGTATAATTTAATGAAATTCATCTTCACTCTTATAGTATTGTCAATTTTAGGATGCTGCAATGCTCAAACTAATTTCACACCATCTAATTGGTCTTCACTAGTTGGGTATTGGAACTTTGAAAATAGTGCAAATCTAAATCAAGCCCAAATAGGCAATGATCTTATCAATCATGGGGCATTTGCCCAAGTTGCAGGACCAACTGCCACTGATTTTGCAATAAGAAAAACTCTGGGTAACTATTTTGAATGTACACATAGTATTTTAACCGATGGTCAACCAACAGTAAATCAATATTCACTGATGATTGATTTCAAAATTCCATCAACAGGTCAATGGTACAGTTTTTTTCAAACTGTGCCAACAAATATTACTGATGGGGATTTATTTGTAAATCTTGCCGGAAAAGTCGGCGTATATTCCTTGGGTTATTCAACTTTATCCATTGTTCCTAACGAATGGTATCGATTAGTAATAACTGTTGATGCCGGAAATTCCATCAAAGTATATCTTGACGGAACTCAATGGAATGCAGGAGCTTCAGACACATTAAATGGTCGTTTTTCTTTGCAAAGCATATTGTTGCTGTTAGCCGATGATAATGGAGAAGATAACCAAATGGATGTGGCATCGATGGGAATATTTGACAAGACCTTAAGTGCTGCCGAAGTTTTTACGATTGGAAGTTTACATTCAAACACTCCAGCTCTTCCTGATTTTTTACCTTTTTTGCAAACTGCTACACCAACTTCTATCTATGTTTCTTGGCATTCGTCAGACATTGCACAAAACCCAGAAATAAAATTTGGAACAAGTACTGCAAATTTAGATCAAACACAAACAGGAACTTGGGAACAAATTAGCGGAGCTTATTATTGGCATACGGTAAAACTAACGGGATTATTGCCCGACACCGAATATTTTTATCAATGTTATAATGGCACATTTGCTTCTCAAATCTATTCTTTTAGAACACCCGCATTAAAAACAACACCAAACCAACATATTAGAATGGTGGTTTTGGGAGATAATCGAACTGATATTGCTAAAACAACTCAAAATGTTCAGCAAATAAAAAGCAAACTTGTTGAATTATATGGGACAGACATTCATAATTCAGTAGATTTGATTTTAAATTGTGGAGATATTGTTACCAATGGAACCATAATTTCACAATATTCTAA
>NZ_JAQTPQ010000044.1:9723-17514 GCF_028712645.1 Flavobacterium sp.
TCCATTAACTTCATCTATTCCAACGATGATAAGTATTGGAAATCACGAAGGAGATTCTTCCAACTTTTATAAATATATGAAATATGAAGAATTGACCGATGGTTATCCTGTTGGTCATTCCTACAACGAAAAATTTTATAATTATATTTATGGCAATACTCAAATTATAGCAGTTAATGGCAATGCCAATTATAAATTAGCGGATCAAATTAGCTGGATTGATAGTAGATTACAAGAATCTAATTCGGATGCCAATATTGATTTTGTATTTTCATTTCTGCACCATCCTGGACACAGTGAAATATGGCCTGACGGAAACGAGAGTTTTGTACAAAACAATATTCTTCCAAAATTGAAACAGTATCCAAAAAATGCTCTAATTGTTTATGGTCATTCCCATAATTATGAAAGAGGCGTGACGGATATTGCCACTGGAACTCACGATATGTATCTGGAATTATCTGGCGGTGCCGGAGCAGCATTGGATCGCTGGGGAATGTATCCCAACCAAACGGATTATCCAGAAATAAAAGTGAGTAAAGATATTTATTGCTGGACTTTAGTAGATATTGATGTAGATAATAAATCATTTACCGCTAAGACCTTTAGTTTTGGAAATAGCAACAGACCAGTAACTAACGAATTAGTAGATGAATTCCATTTGAATTTAAACCAAACGGCTCCTCAAACACCAACTGCTTTGGGTATAGAAAATGGGACAGTACTTGTTGCTTCTCAAATGGTAGGAGTTGATATTCCACAGACTTGCCAATTTCAGGTTACGACAACTTCGGGTGATTATATAACTCCATTAATCAATAAGGAGCAAGATAAATATAATGTTTATGACGATACTCGCGCACCAAATTATACGCCTATAAACAAAAATGCTGGCTTAAACATTTCGAAATTAGATATTTCAACTTACGGGCTCACAACAGGTCAAACGTACTTTTATAAAGTCCGCTACCGTGATGAAAATTTAAAATGGAGCTCTTGGTCAACAGAAAATACTTTTGTTTATAATACTTTGGGAGTCAATGATTATGGCAACGTTAGCAAATTTGGCTTGAAAGTTTACCCAAATCCAGTGGTTTCAAATGCAAAGATTTCAGTTGTAATGCCAAATCCAACATCTAACGCCAAAATTCAATTAGTAGATATGTCAGGAAAAGTGGTTGAAACCATTTTTAAAGGAAGCTTAGAGCAAGGCTTACAAACTATTTCTTGGGACAATAAAATCAAATTAAGCGCTGGTGCCTATATCGTTAAATTAACTTTTGATGACAAAAGTGATAATATGAACGTGATTGTAAATCCTAAATAAGGTTATAAAAAACGAATATGACAAACGCAGCAAAGGCAATATTAATAATTTTATTTTTTTGGACATTCGGAATGATTGCTCAAGATTCGACTGGTTCTGTTTCCAATGGAGAAAAAACGAAGTTGTTTTTTGAAGGGACAAAAACAATTGACAAGGAAGGTGTTTTTGCAAACAAAATGAAAGAAGGAATTTGGATTGCTTATTTTCCAAGTGGCAAAAAAAAATCGGAAAGCACTTATTTCAATGATACCTTAAATGGTGCTTATATTTCTTGGTTTGAAAACGGCAACAAATGTACAGAAGGTTCTTATGACCATAATAAGGAAAATGGAATTTTCAAAAGTTATTATGAAGATGGAACACTTCAATCTGAAAAAAACTTCGATTATGGGATTTTATACGGAAAAGCTATTGAATATTTTCCGAACGGAAAACCCTTTAGAGAGGAATACCATAAAGAATATACAAAGGTGGGACATTGGAAAAGATGGTATGAAACGGGGCAATTATTTAATGAGGTAGATTATATGAACGATATGAAACAGGGTATTTCGTTAACGTACTATCAGAACGGGACAGTTAAAGAAAAAGGAGCTTATGATCGAGATGAAAACATTGGTCTTTGGGTTTCTTTCGATGAAAAAGGAAATCTATTGTCAGAACAATTTTATAAAGGCGGACTAAAAACAGGTCTTTGGAAATCCTATTATGACAATAGAAATTTAAAGGAATTTGTCAATTATATGGATAATGAAAAGCAGGGAGAATATGCTTTGTATTATGAAAATGGAAAATTAGCCTCCCAAGGTAATTTCGAGAATGATTTAGTAAATGACCTTTGGGTTATGTATTATGAAAACGGAAATAAAAAAGAAAAAGGCATCTATTTTATGGGACAAAAATCAGGCTTATGGAAGTTTTATGATGAAAACGGGAGACTGATTTCAAAGGAAAAATTTGAAAAACCAACGCAAATTAATAAATATTAAAAATGAATTCTCTACTACTAAATAAAAGCGAAAAAAATAAAATACAGCCATTAGAACTAATTGCTCGAATTGGTGTTTTTGGAACTTTTTTAGGACATGGAATTACCGCTTATGGAATAAATCCAAAATGGATTCCTTTATTAATGGCTTTCGGATTTTCGGGAGAGCAAGCCGTTTCTATTATGCCTTATATTGGTGTTTTGGATATTATTGTAGCGATTGTAATCTTGATTTACCCAATTAGAATTGTTTTGTTTTGGGCATTATTTTGGACTTTTTTAACAGCTTTAAGCCGTCCTATTTCAGGGGATTCTATTTTAGAGCTATTTGAAAGGTCATCAAATTGGGTCCTGCCTTTAGTTTTAATATTAATAAAATATCATCCAAAAAATAAAATAAAATAAATAAATAAAACAAATTATCACTATCCTTTTTTAACCAAACTAATTAATAAAAAAATGAAAAAAATGAAATTTACAAAATCACTTATTTTTTGTATTATGACTTTCCTACTGACAATAGTTGCGCAAGCTCAAGATATTTCAGTATCAGGAAAAGTTATAGACGAAAACGGGCTACCTATTCCAGGCGCTTCCGTTTCAATCAAAGGAGCACCTAAAGCGACTTCTACGGATTTGGATGGAAGTTATCAGATAAAAGCTCCAAAAAACGGCATCTTGATTGTTAGTTATATTGGCTATACTTCTGTCTCAGAAGCCATAAATGGTAGAACTACTATCAATGTAAATCTGAAACCTCAAAACGAAGAATTAAAAGAAGTTGTCGTAACTGCACTTGGTGTAAAAAGATCGACAAAAGCTATAGGTTATGCAACTCAAACTGTTAAAGGAGAAACTTTGCAAACAGTTCGTGGAGTAGATGTTGCTACATCTCTAACGGGAAAAGTAGCTGGTTTATTGGTAAAAAACAGTACTGATTTTGCTGCTGCACCCGAAATTCAACTACGTGGAGAGAAGGACCCTCCACTTTTAGTTATCGATGGAGTTCCTTACGGTAATATGTCCCTGCGAGATGTTCCAGCAGACGACATCGAATCTATAAATGTTTTAAAGGGTTCGACAGCTTCTGCACTTTATGGTGTTCGTGGTCAAGTTGGAGCCATTATGGTAACTACCAAAAAAGGCGCATCTAAAAATGGATTAGAAGTTTCTTTTAATAGTAGTAGTATGTACACAGCAGGCTATTTGGCCATACCTAAAATGCAATCTACTTTTGGGCGCGTTATCGATAATACAAATACAGTTTCTACTTCTGGAGATGGTGCTTGGGGAGTTCCATTAGATGGGCGTATGGTAAATCAATGGAATTATGTTACTAAACAATGGGGGTTAAGTCCTTATTTACCGGTGGGAAAAGATAATTTTGCCAATTTTATTAGCCAAGGCTATATTATGAACAATAATTTTAGTGTAGTACAACAAGGCGAAAATGGAAATCTAAGAGCATCGGCTTCTTGGGTAAAAAATCAAGGACAATATCCCAATTCTGTTTACGATAAAATTACTTATTCAATAGGTGGTGAAATGAGAATGGATAAATTTACTTTATCATCCTCACTGACTTACAACAAACAAACTTCTCCAAATGTTGGTTTTAATGGCTATACCGCTTATGATCCTATGTACACTTTATTAGTTTGGTCAGCTCCAGATTATGATGTTCGAACAACAAAAGACTATTGGATAGTTAAAGATAAGCAGCAAAACACTAGTTATTTAAACACAAATAACAATCCATATTATGATCGTTATGAAAGAACCCGTTCGTTAAACAGAGATGTCATAAATGGTACACTGGCATTAAGTTATAAATTTAGCCCTTTGCTAAAAGCTACTTTCCGTACAGGATATGACAACTTTAATGATCATCAAACCATTCAAATTCCTATGAGTTCCTTACATTCTGCTGGAGCTTCAACTGTGATTGATGGAGGTACTGATGTTTGGGGTGAAAGTCAATTAGGTTCATATAATGAAGGTACTAGTAGAGGCTATAGTTACAACAATGATTTTTTACTTGAGGGCAATAAATCTTTAGGTGATTTTACAATTGAAGGTTTGGCAGGGGCAACTTCTTATTTTAAACAAACCGAAGGAATTGAGGCCTTTACTCAAGGTGGCCTTTTAATTCCTGGTTATTATTCTCTCAAATCTTCTATTTTGCCTGCAAAAGTAAACCCTTATTTATCTCGTATAGCTAGTAATAGTTTGTTTGGTCGTTTGGCAGTTTCTTGGAAAAGCATTGCATTTTTAGAAGGTAGTATTCGTAACGATTGGGCTTCAACTTTGTCTGCTGCTACACGTTCCTATAGTTATCCTTCACTTTCAGGAAGTTTGGTTTTGTCTGAGCTATTACCAAAAACAGATTGGCTGTCATTCTGGAAAATTCGTGGTTCTTGGACTACCGCTCGAAATATTCCAAGCCCTTTTTCCATTAATTCTACTTATTCTTTATCTAATAATGTCTGGGGAAGTCTCTCAGGTCAATCTCTGCCTACATCAATAAGACCAACTAATTTGCGTTCAGATGGAAATGAAACTTATGAAGCTGGTACAGCTATAAGTTTCTTCAAGAAAAGAGTTTCGTTAGATGTTACTTATTATGAAAAACGTTATTTTGATGGTATCACTAATGCTGGCATCTCCTCCTCTTCAGGTTTTTATACCGCATTGATTAATACTGGGGAAGAACAAACACGTAAAGGTATTGAGGCTTCTTTAGATGTTACCGCAATAAAAAGAACTGATTGGCAATGGAATTTAGGTTTTAACTGGGCGTCATCAGCCATTTATTATTCAAAACTAGATCCTATCTATTCTTCAAACAATACCTGGGTAAAAGTGGGTGAAAGAGCAGATGCTTATGTTATTAACGAATTAATGAAAGACCCACAAGGAAATATTATTTATTCAAATGGCTTACCTGTTTATGCCCCTTTTCAAACAAGAGTTGGTTATGCAGATCCAAAATTTACTTGGGGTTTAAATACAATGCTTAAATACAAAAATTTCACCTTCAATGCTTCTGTAGATGGCCGCGTTGGTGGTTTAGCACAAACCAGAACAGAAATGTATATGTGGATTTCAGGTAACCACCCAGATTCAGTTGTTCCAGAACGATTTTTAGACGCTAACGATCCAGGTTCAAAAAATTACGTAGGAACTGGTGTAAAAGTAGTTTCGGGTGATTTTACTTATGATAAAGATGGTATACTTACTGATACTCGTACTTATGCGCCAAATGATGTAAAAGTTACTTATGAATCTTACATCAACAAATTGCACAAAGGAACCGCTTGGGGTGGTGCTCCAGGTCCTCTTGAAACACTGAGCACTACTTTCTTTAAAATACGCGAGATGTCAATAAGCTTTGACTTCCCAAAAGATATTTTAGATATTTTGCACGCAAAATCGTTGTCTTTTTCTGCGGTAGGGCAAAACTTGTATTTGAAAGCAAAAGATTTCAAATATTCGGATCCAGATGGTGGTACTGAAAATTTTAGTGACCCATCACAACGATTTGTTGGATTTAACATTAAAGCCAATTTCTAATGGAAAGATTGATAAAAAATTTAAAATTTAAAACTATGAAAAATATAACTAAAATAGCAGGTGTGGTTATCTTTACTTTCATTTTGTTGTCGAGTTGTGACAACAACTTTGACAATATCAATTCTAACCCAAATGCCCCTGAAATACCAGTTCCCTCTTTGTTATGTACTAATGTAATATTGAGTATAACAAAATTTGGAGGTGATGCTAAAGCATTTATTTCTAATAGTGCCTTCCCTAAATATGTGGGATATGCTAATGAAGGTCGAATGGGATCTCAATACAATAGTATAGGTTCAGGTTCTTTTGGAGGAGTTACAGTTTTGCCCAATATTGATAAAATGGTGGAATCAGCCAAAGCTACTGTTGCTTTGCCGGTTCAAAATTCGTATGAAGGAGTTGGCAAATTTGCTAAAGCTTGGATTTTATTCCGAATGACAATGTCAATGGGAGATATTCCTTATGCTGAAGCAGGACAAGGAGCTACAGGATTAACTAAACCAAAATACGACACACAAGAGGTGGTGTTTAAAAACATTTTAGATGATTTAAAAGCTGCTGAACAACTTTTTGCTAACGGAGCAACATTTGCTGGTGATCCAACTCCTTTTAATGGTGATCCAGATAAATGGAGACGAGCAACTAATTCATTTGCACTAAAAGTATTAATGACTTTAAGCAAAAAAGAAGCTGTAGCATCTTTAGATGTCAAAAATCGCTTTTCTCAAATTGCATCTAGTGGAGAATTATTGAACAGTTCGGCAAATTATTTTGGATTAGTCTATTCGACCCAAAATTATTACCCAACTTTCAGTCCATCAAATATTTTTACCAGCAGAGCAATGATGAGTACTTTAATAATTGACCCTATGAAATTATTAAATGATAGACGTATGTTTTATTATGCTGAACCTGCGAGATCTAAGATTACTGGAGGTTTACTTGAAACAAATCCAGCCGCTTATGTTGGGTGTAATGTTTCAGATGATTATGATGTCTTAAGTGCTGAATGGACTGCGAAAAAATATTCTGCAATCAATTTACGTTATCAAAAAGATGCAACCACCGAACCCCGTATGCTACTTACTTATGCAGAACAACAACTGATCATAGCAGAAGCTCGTGTTCGAGGATGGATTACTTCGGGAACTGCCCAAGGATATTATGAAGAAGGAGTAAAAGCAGCTCTTACAAGTGTAATGTCAGTTTCTTCTACTTACTCACACAGCATGCCAATAAATGCAGCATATATTAGTGGTTATTTTACCGGCGAAGCAGCTTTTAAAGCTACTACTGATGAGCAATTAAAACAAATTTGGTTGCAACGCTATTTTATAAACTTTCTACAAGATGGAGATTATAGTTATTGGGAATATAGAAGAAATGGCTATCCAGATTTTCCTATTAATCCTGCTACTAGTATGAATATTAACAATGTGAATATTATTCCGTTACGAAATTCATATCCTTCATCTGAGGCAACTTTTAATGATGTTAATTATTTAGAAGCGGTAAGTCGCCAATTCGATGGTTTTGATGATGTTAATAAGTCTATGTGGTTGTTGCAATAATTTCTCATTAAGGGTATTCTTTACTAATAAGAGGTTTTTGAAATTCCTATGATTTATATAATATTATCATTGTAAAATTAATTTAGATTTTTAAGAACCCAACTATCCTAAAGACACGGGATATATACTTGGTGATTTTTGTGGTTAGTAATTCTAAAACAGCCTGTGATTTTATAGTTACAGGCTGTTTTAGTAAATCATATTTAAAAAAAAATAGTTTTAAATATGTAGATTTGGTTATCAATAAGTTATTAAAAATAATATTAGAAATTAAATGAAAACATTCAGTACTTTTATTTTAGTTGTAGTTATTAGTTGCTCCATCTACTCGC
>NZ_JAQTPQ010000045.1 GCF_028712645.1 Flavobacterium sp.
TGGATGTTCTTTTTCCTCTAATTCCGCTATAGTTACTTTCCCTAATTTGAATTCCTGAGCATTGGTGATTGAAAATGATAAAAAGGCAAATACGATGACTAGTGATTTTTTGAAAAGCATATTTATTAGATTTTGGTTAAAATGATTTTGGCATTGTCGTTTCTCGAAACTTGCTCCATAAAAAGTCTAAATTCATCATATTCACTCTTCTCATAAAGCCCTTTTTTTATAAAAAATGTACGTTTATAAATTAAGTTTTGATCGTCTTTTTTGATAATTTCGGTTTTGTATTCCCCAAATTTACTGTTCAATTCAAAATTTTGTGGCATTGACTCAATCGTAAAACCTGCAGGCAAACTAATTGCGATTTCATCCGAATCATTAGTTCCTCTCTCGATTTCAAAAGGTGTTTTTCGGTTTCTGATTCGCTTTATACTTCCTGTGTATTGGTTAAAAGCATTGACGACAAAAATCATTTTATTTCCAGAATTTTTTCCGTAATTATCGGCTGAAATTTCTAAATTTTCGGTGAAACTTATTTTTTCTTTGTCATTAGAAAATGCTGTTTTGTTTATTTTTAAATTACTGATATTGTCCCAAAAATTCTTATAATACGCTTCTTTATCCGTAGGTTGCATTTTTTCTACTCTTACTTTTCGTGCATATTGTGAACCTTCTGAAACCATTGCAATTGTACCTGTAAAATTACCATTTTCATCTAATGAATAACTGCCTTTGTCTACTTGAGTATTGCCTTTGTCGGGATAGATTTTGGTCCTCACAATTTCACCACCATCAGGTTTTATGATTAAAACATTCCTATCATCAGTAAAAGTTCCTTGATAACCAAAGGGATCATCTTGACTGGTACATTCTAGAAAAACAGTATTTTCTCCGTTCGGAATCGACAAAATCATATGGTTTCCTTGCATCGAAACAAAGTCAGACTGAATATCACGTTTTTCTCTGCCTCCATATAAAAGCGTGTTATATGACGGAACATCTACTGAATTTAGTAAGGCTTTCGTATAATTTGTCAAGGCTTTACAGTCGCCATAACCCAAACGGTCAACATCATTAGCATACATTGGTTTCCAACCTCCAATTCCAACTTGAATGCTAACATATCTTGACTTTTCCTGCATATAGTTATAAATCAACTTTGCTTTCTTAATTGGGTCTTTTTCATCACCTACCAAAGCTTTCATTTTTGCCTTAGTTTCATCAGATAATTCAATGGTTCCGTTCAAAATTTTATCTAAATACCACTGCCCATATTCTTTCCAAGTTTTCGCATTTCCATCAACTCCTTCGAGATGAAAAAGTTCTAATCCCATCATTACTCTTGGAAAAACATCGGTAAAAGACGGACTGTAATCCTCCTCTTTTTGAGCTGGAATATTAGTTGCTGTGTATGAAAGTTGTGTTGGAGATTCAACCGTTTTTTTAATTTGGAAATTGGAAAAATTGGATTCCATTTTCTTAAAACCAAGATTAGCTGGATAATTCACGTTCAAAACGCTTTTTTCTATACTTAAAAGATAATTATCTAGTGGAAACCATTGCGGAATAAAAGCCGTTGTAGATGTTTCGACTTCACTTTCATAAACAATCGTAAAAGGATATTGTGTTGGTGTATAATTGAGATAAATCAATCTGTTGTCCGAAAAAAGAGTTACACCATCAAGCGCACATTGATCCCGAAAATCTTTTCTCTTGACTTTTTTTATTTCATTTCCAAAACCATCAAAAACGGTTGCATCGATACTTCTAACGGAAGTTTGCTTGTCATAATGTTCGATGGCATCAATACTGCCAAGTCCTTTTTCGTTCAAGATAGTAACTACTCTTTTCTCTTTGATATTCATATTTCTTTGAGAAGAAATTACAATATCAATTTGATTTAAACGCACTACTGCATTGGCATTTTGCTTTAAACTGTCTGGAATAAGTAAGGTAGAATATTCTGTTTTTTGAGCAGAAAGGAGTGTTGTGAAAAATAAAAAAACAAGACAACCATATTTGAATTTCATAGAAAAATTTTTAGAGCAGAAATGTAAGAATATTTCCGAATAAAAAAAAGTTAATTTCTATTTTTAGAATCAATTAAAATTGTCACAGGTCCATCGTTGAGCAAAGCTACTTTCATATCGGCACCAAATACGCCTGTTTGAACTTTCTTGCCCAATTCAGTTTCCAGTTTTTTTAGAAAATTCTCGTAAAGCGGAATAGCAATTTCGGGTTTTGCCGCTTTGATGTAAGACGGGCGGTTGCCTTTTTTGGTCGAGGCGTGAAGGGTAAATTGAGAAACAACAATTATGTCACCGTCAATGTCTTTTACAGAAAGATTCATCACCTCATTTTCATCTCCAAAAATGCGAAGATTTGCGATTTTTTGACAAAGCCAATTAATGTCTTCTTGCGAATCGGCATCTTCAATTCCTAGCAATACCAATAATCCGTTTTGAATTTCAGCCACGATTTTAGAATCGATAGTTACCGATGCCTGAGAAACTCTTTGGATTACTACCCTCATTTTTGGCTAATTTACTCTTGGCTTTTGCCTAAATTATTTTCTCGTTTCATCACTTGCCTTTCGATCTTCGTCAAAGGAATCGGTGCGGTAATTTTCATCGTCACCTTCTAGTATTTTAAGATAACTATTATAGCGTGACCAAGCGATTTCATCTTTTTCCAATGCTGCTTTGATGGCACAATGAGGCTCGTCTTTGTGTAAGCAATTGTTGAATTTGCATTGATCCTTCAACTTGAAAAACTCTGGAAAATAACCGCTGATTTCTTCTTTTTCCATGTCAACAATCCCAAAACCTTTTATTCCTGGTGTGTCAATTATTTGAGCATCAAAACTCAAATCATACATTTCGGCAAAAGTTGTTGTGTGCTGTCCTTGTTTGCTTGCTTCAGAAATTGTCTTTGTTTTTAAATCTAAAGAAGGTTCTAAAGCGTTGACCAAAGTTGATTTACCAACACCTGAATGCCCAGAAAACATACTCACTTTGCCAATCATCATTTCCTTCAGCTTGTCGATTCCATTGCTTTCTTTAGCAGAAATACGAAGACATTTGTATCCAATACTTTCGTAAATATGTTGCAAATACAATTGCTCGTCCAAAGTTGAATCATCAAAAGTATCTATTTTATTGAAAACCAAAACAGTTTCTATCCCGTAGGCTTCGGCAGTTACCAGAAAACGATCTATAAAATTGGGAGTTGTTGGCGGATTATTGATGGTTATCAAAAGAAAAACGCGATCAATATTCGACGCAATAATGTGCATTTGATGCGACAAATTCACTGATTTTCGGACGATATAATTCTTTCTGTCGTGAATTTTATGAATGGTTCCCGTAACGGTATCCGAAGTTTCTTCGAGTTCATAATCTACGATATCTCCTACTGCGATTGGGTTGGTACTTTTAATTCCTTTCATACGGAATTTCCCTTTCATACGGCATTCGATAAAATCTCCTTGCTCGGATTTTACGGTGTACCAACTTCCTGTAGATTTATAAACGGTCCCTGTCATAGAGGATTTTTGATTTCTGATTAACGATTTTAGATTTCTGATTTTCAATCGAAATCTTTGCAAAGATAAAACTTTGTTTCAGGTTTGCTTCGCCTATTCGCATTTTATGCTTGGGTCAAATTTAAAGTTTTTGAAAATCCTATAAAAGCAAAATCCCAAAACTATAAGCCTTGGGATCTTATTAAATTCTAAATTTTTCGACTCTCGAAATCTGAAATCTGAAATCTGAAATCTTTTTACGCATTCAATATTCTTTCTTGGTGCTCGATACTTTCTTGGTGAATATCTTTGAATAATTTAACGATAAAGTCTTCTGTCAATCCTTTTTTAGCTCCTTCGGCAATCATTTTTTCTTGGATTTCATTCCAACGATTACTTTGCAAAACAGCCACATTATTATCTTTTTTCACTTGACCAATTTCGTCAGCCACTTTCATACGTTTTCCTAACAAATCCAATAAGTTAGCATCCAAAACATCGATGTTTGCTCTTAATTTGGTCATTTTAGTATTAAAATCAGCAGTGTCACCACTCACTTTACGTATTTTTAAATCTTTGAAAATTTGAAGCAAAGCTTCAGGAGT
Source organism: Flavobacterium sp. (assembly GCF_028712645.1). GTDB lineage: Bacteria > Bacteroidota > Bacteroidia > Flavobacteriales > Flavobacteriaceae > Flavobacterium. The sequence continues at coordinate 4,132 of NZ_JAQTPQ010000045.1, forward strand.
CACTTGTTGAGCAGCATCGCTCCAGGCATTTTCTGGATCATTGTGCGTTTCGATAATCATACCATCATAATTCAAATCCAAAGCTTCTTGAGTCACTTCAAGAATCATATCACGGTTTCCTGTAATGTGAGATGGATCGATAATCAAAGGTAAATCAGGGAATTTATTTTGCAATTCGATAGCAATTTGCCATTCTGGAATGTTTCTGTATTTTGTTTTTTCGTAAGTAGAAAAACCTCTGTGAATTACTCCTAAATTCTTGATTCCAGCAGCATATAAACGCTCTACTCCTCCTAACCATAAAGCCATATCTGGATTTACAGGATTTTTAATCAAAACGATTTTATCTGTTCCTTTTAAAGTATCAGCAATTTCTTGAACCGCAAATGGATTTGCAGTTGTACGAGCTCCAACCCATAAAACATCGATGTCATTTTCTAAAGCTAATTTACAGTGTGCAGCTGTCGCAACCTCAGTTCCCATTAACAATCCTGTTTCAGCTTTTGCTTTTTTCAACCATTTCAAACCGATTTCACCAACACCTTCAAATCCTCCTGGACGAGTTCTTGGTTTCCAGATTCCAGCTCTAAAAACGCTTACATCCGAATCTTTTAATGCGTGAGCAATTTTCAAAACTTGTTCTTCTGTTTCAGCACTACAAGGTCCTGCTATCACAAATGGATGAGTCAAATTGAATTCGTTCAACCAATTTCTCATTTCTTTCTTGTTTTCCATCTTTTCTAATTATTTATTTTTTTATTGAATTATTATTTTATTGTTTTTCTTTCTAACTGCAAACTGAATACCGTTTACTTTTTAACATTCATTCCGTTTAATATTTCTTTAATTTTATTCACACTTTGCATTTCATTGAAAATGGCATCATAATCTTCGTTTTCCAATAACTCTTTGAACTTTGACAAATTAGAAATATATTCTTCCAATGTTTTTACAACTTCTTTATTATTTTGTTTGAAAATAGGCGTCCACATTGCCGGTGAACTTTTCGCTAAACGCACCGTACTTTCAAATCCCGAACCCGCCATATCAAAAATATCCTGCTCGTCTTTTTCTTTGTTTATCACCGTTTTCCCCAACATAAACGAACTAATATGGGATAAATGTGATACATAAGCAATGTGCTTGTCGTGTGATTTTGGATCCATATATCGGATTCTCATTCCCATACTCTTAAACAAATCCAAGGCTTTTTCCTGTAATTTAAAAGTGGTTTTTTCTACCTCACAAATGATATTCGTTTTCCCTTGAAATAATCCTTTTATTGCTGCCGAAGGTCCAGAAAACTCCGTTCCAGCAATAGGATGTGCTGCAATAAAATTTCTTCTTTTAGGATGATTTATTACTGCCTCACAAATAGGTGTTTTGGTAGAACCAACATCAAAAACAGTGGCACTATCCGGAATTATATCCAAAACTTTTGGCAAAAATAAAAGTGCCACATCAACAGGAACCGAAAGGATTACATAATCAGCGTCGGTCAAGTCTTCAAAAACCGCAACTCCGTCAATAATCCCAAGATTCATTGCCTCTTTCAAATGATTTTCGTTACTATCAATACCATAAATTTTGGCATTTTCATAAAAATCTTTAGCTCCTAACGCTAACGAACCTCCTATTAATCCTGTTCCTATTACGTATATTTTCATCTGTTAAAATCTATCAATTGCTTCTTGAACTTTTTCCTCTTTTACACATAATGCAAACCGAATATACCCTTCTCCATTGCTTCCAAAAATTGTCCCTGGGGTTATGAATATTGATTTCTCATATAATATTTTATCAATAAAATCTTCAGCCGATGTGATTCCGTCCGGTAATTTTGCCCAAACAAATAATCCAACTCCTTCTTTATATACTTTACAACCTAATTTCTCGGCTAATTTTTCAGTAAGAATTCTTCTTTTTTTATAAATTACATTCATCGAATCAAACCAAGATTTGTCGCTTTTCAAAGCGGCAATTGCTCCTTTTTGAATTCCGAAAAACATTCCACTGTCCATATTACTTTTTACTTTCAAAATTGCATCAATACAAGCTGCATTTCCTAAAACCATCCCAACTCGCCAACCTGCCATATTGAATGTTTTTGAAAGTGAATTCAGCTCCAATGCTACTTCTTTTGCGCCTTCAACCTGCAACAAACTCATTGGTTTATCATTCAAAACAAAACTATACGGATTGTCATTAATCAACAATATGTTCTGTTTTTTGGCGAAAGCCACTAACTTTTCGAACAATGCCAAACTTCCTCTCGCGCCTGTTGGCATATGCGGATAACCCATCCACATAATTTTCACTTTCGATAAATCTAATTTTTCTAAAGCTTCAAAATCAGGTTCCCAATTATTAGCTTCTTTCAAATCATAATAAACCGGAACAGCTCCCACTAAATTTGTCACCGAAGTATAAGTTGGATAACCTGGATTTGGAATCAAAACTTGGTCTCCTTCATTCAAAAAAGCCAATGAAATATGCATAATTCCTTCTTTAGAACCCATCAAAGGCAAAATTTCCGTATTTGGATTCAAGGTAACACCAAAATTATTTTGATAGAAATCAGCCATTCCTTTTCTCAATTCTGGCAAACCTTGGTAGCTTTGATATTGATGTGCATTTTCTTCCTGCATTGCCAAAGAAACTGTATCAATAACCGCTTGTGATGGACGCAAATCTGGGCTTCCAATTCCCATATTGATAATAGGTTTTCCTTCAGAAGCCAATTGTCTAACTTCTCTCAGTTTTGAGGAGAAATAGTATTCTTCAACAATGTCTAAACGTTTTGCTGTTTGTATCACGGTTTTGTATTTTTATATTCGCCTAATACTTTGAAGTATTCTGCCATAATTTCCATTAATGATTTTGCTTTTGCGTAATCCTCATATTTTTCGAAAGTAACATCGACGAAAAATGAATATTTCCAAGGCGTTTCTATTTTTGGCAAGGATTGAATTTTGGTTAAATTCAACTTGCAATCGCTCATTACATTAAGAACAGCAGCCAAACTTCCACGTTTGTGATCTAATTCGAATTTTATGGAAGCTCTGTTTATTTCCGTTTTATCTACAAATGAATCCACTTTGTTAATAATAACGAAACGAGTCATATTGTTGTTAATCGTTTGGATTTCGGGTGCCAAAATTTCTAAATCATACATTTCAGAAGCTGCCTTACTTGCAATTGCTGCAATTCCTGTCAATTGTTTTTCGTGAATTCTTCGAGCCGTTTCGGCAGTGTCTTTGTCCTCTACAATTTTTATATGCGGATATTTTTTTAAAAACTCCATACATTGCAATAAGGCAATTGGATGCGAATGCACTTCCTGAATATCCTCGATTTTTTGACCTTTCAAAGCCATCAAATTTTGATGAATACTTAAATAATGTTCGCCAATAATGTGCAAATTGTTTTTGTCAATTAAGGCATAATTCGGGATAATTGGACCTGCAATCGAGTTTTCAATTGCCATAACTGCCTCATCCGATTTTCCAGACATTAAACTATCTACCAATTCTTCAAATGACAAACACTCATCTACAACCACATCGTAATTGTAATATTCTTTTGCCACCTGATGGTGAAAAGATCCTTTTATACCTTGAATTGCAATTGTTGCGCTCATAAATACTCAAAAAAAAATCCTGATTTTCATCAGGATTGTATATTAGTTTTATTTGTTTCTTATTTTTCAAATAACCATAGACAATCCTTACTTCCTAAAGAAGAAATAATAAGTATTGCTAAAATAAAAATGGTTATTAGACATTTTGTTTCGGATTTTGTTAAAAATTCTCTGCGAATGTATAAATAATTTTCTGCCAACCAAAAAAAAAGACAAATTTTATTGAACAAAAAAAGAATTCTCGATAAAACTCGACTTTAATTGTGTAATATTCAAAAAATAACTACCAAAATTTACATTTAAGCAACTGCTTTTGAACCCTTTCTAAACTAAAAAATTATTTATTTCAATGACTTTAATTTGCATTGAACTATTTCACTCTTGAAGGCGTATCCTCTCCATTTATAATAGTTTGTGAACTGATGGCGATGGATTTCACAATTTCGGTCATATTATCTAAATCTAAAGTTGAAACCTCATCACTTAATTGATGATAATTAGGCTCTGAATCCATTTTTGAAGTAGAAATAGTATGAGCTGGAACACCTAAAGCGGCCAACCTTGCATTATCTGAGCGATAAAAAAGCTGCTCTTGCGGATAAGGATCAGGATTGAAATTAAAATTAGAGCCTTGAAGATTTTTCTGCAAAATTGTTCCAAAATCAGATTTCTCAAAACCAGTTATGTAAGCTGAATTTTTGCCCCATTTACTTTCAGTTCCAATCATTTCAATATTAAACATTGCCACAACTTTTTTTGAATCTATGTTCTCTGAAAAAAACTTGGAGCCAAAACCTCCAACCTCTTCTCCTGTAAAAGCTACAAAAATAATTGTCCTTTCATTTTGATTTAATTCTTTAAAATATTTTGCCAAAGCTATAACGGCAGTTGTTCCTGAAGCATCATCATTTGCTCCATTAAAAACCTTGTCTTCTCCACTTTTCTTTAAACCCAAATGATCATAATGCGCTGAAAAAACGACAAATTCCTCTGGTTTAGATTTACCAGTAAGGATGCCAATTACATTATTTGCTGCCTTTCCTTTTGTAATAAATTCTTGTCGGTAATTAGTTAAATCTTTATAATTAGAAAGCCCTATTTTTTGAAATTCATTTTCAATAAATACAGAAGCCGAGTCAATTCCAGGTGTAAAAATAGCTCGACCTTCCATTTTATCTGAAGCTAATTCAGTTTCAATTCGTATAATTTCTTGCTTTTGAATAGTTGGTTTTTCTTGAGCCTGAACAAAAAAGCTAATAAAAGATGCTAGAATAAAGATTGTTTTTTTCATAAATAAATTTGAATTGAATAATTTGAAACTTTTATTTCTAAATTGTTACGAAGTAAGGGCATCCGAAAGCCATTTCTTCCCTTCGGAAATCCGAGCGACCATCATTGCAGAAACTAAATCACCGTTAGCATTCAACAAAGTCGCCATTGGATCAACCAAAGTTCCAACAATCATCGCTGCTGGCAAAGCTTGCTCCATAGGTAAACCATAAACAGTAATCGCTAAAACTTCACCAATATAACCACCATTTGGAATTCCACCTTCAACCACCGAAACAATTACAGTGATTCCCAAAGCCAAAAGTAATGTACTTGGTTCGGTAAAATCTTTGCCAAACATCATAAAAAGAACCGCAATTTTTATAATTGATGCAGTTGCAGAACCATCTTTGTGCAAGGGTGCCCCAAGCGGAATAACAATATTACTTATATAACCCGGAATTCTCATTCCCTTGGCAGCTTCCAAATTTGCTGGAATTGTGGCAATACTGCTACATGTCCCCAACGCTGTTAATGATGGAGCAATATTGTTCTTCCAGAAAATTGTAAGTCCCAATTTTCCTCCTGCCATAAAAGCATACAAACTAAAAAATATCACAAAGTAAAAAGTACAAACCGCATAATAAAGCGCTAAAGGTTTAGCATAAGTTCCAAATAATTGCGGTCCAAAAATTCCAACTTGATAGGCAAAATAAGCACCCAAACCTATTGGAGCTGCTTTCATAATGATATGCAATAATTGCTTCATCACTTCATCTCCAGATTGAAGGAAATTTTTAAAATTCTGTCCTTTTTCATTAGATTGTAAAGTGGCAAATCCTACTAAAAAAGAAAATAAAATCAAAGCAAGCATACTTTTCCTTGACAACAATTCAGAGAAATCATTTACGGTAAGCAATTGGGTTATTTGTGAACCAACGTTATTTTCTTTAATGGTTTCCAAAGGAATTTTAGAAATAATAATGTCTTGATGAATTGGAAAAAGCAAAACGCCAAGAATCATTATAACTGTAGAAATAAGAACGGTACCCAAAAAAACACCAATCATTATACTGAATAATTTTCCTAGTTGTTCGGTTTTTTCTAAAGTGGCAATCGAGGACGAAATCGTAAAGAAAATCAGTGGAATAATTGCGGTAAATAATAAATTTAAAAAAATATCTCCCAGTGGTTTTATTACTTCAACTCCTTTTCCAAAAACCAAACCTAAAATACTCCCTGCCAGAATTCCTCCCAAAAGCAATAAAATACTGCTGTAGTTTTTTAAAAAACTACCCGATGATGTGTTTTGTACCGCCATTATTTATAAAGTTTTCGTAAATATATAAATCTAAATGACTGTCTGTAACTAATCACAACAAATATTTTTTTCCAAAGATTTCACAGATTTACACAGATTAAAAAAACGTGAACTAAGATGAGTTTAAAAAATCGATGAAAATCCTTTAAATCTGTGGCAAAAGAAATAATAATTCAAAGATTTTTCTGTTTACTTTTGCAACAAACAAAAAGTAATGTCAATAGAAGTAAATAACATATCGAAAAGTTACGGTGCCCAAAAAGCGTTGGACAACATTTCGTTTGCTGTCAAAAAAGGAGAAATCGTGGGTTTTCTGGGTCCAAATGGCGCTGGAAAATCTACTTTGATGAAAATATTGACCACTTATATTGACGCCGATGAAGGTTCTGCTGTGGTAAATGAATTTGATGTTACTAGCCAAGCCAAAGCTGTTCAACAATCAATTGGCTATTTGCCAGAACACAATCCGTTGTATTTAGATTTATATGTTCGGGAATATTTAGCTTTCAATGCTGATGTATATAAAGTGGCCAAATCCCGAATTGAAGAAGTAATTCAATTGACTGGCTTAATTACCGAAAGTCACAAAAAAATAGGACAATTATCTAAAGGTTTTCGTCAGCGTGTGGGACTTGCCAATGCCTTATTGCACAATCCCGATGTTTTGATTCTCGACGAACCAACCACAGGCTTAGACCCAAACCAATTAGTCGAAATTAGAAACGTGATTAAAAACGTGGGGAAAGACAAAACTGTTTTCCTATCCACACATATTATGCAAGAAGTCGAAGCGATTTGCGACCGAGTAATCATCATTGACAAAGGGAAAATTGTCGCTGACAAAAAACTGGACAACTTAATTTCTTCAGAGACAGCACAAATAATTGAAGTGGAATTTGACTATAAAGTCGAAGAACAATTGATTGCCAAAATCGAGAATCTCACTTCTTATAAGAATACGCACGATATGATTTGGGAATTGACTTTCAACGCCGATAAAGATATGCGTCCCGCAGTTTTTGATTTTGCCAACGCCAATGGTTTGAAAACCTTGCAACTAAATCAGAAGAATAAGAATTTGGAAGCAGTTTTTAGGGAAATTACGAAGTAGTTACGATAAAAAAAGACCTAACAGGTTTTAAAAAGCCCTGTTAAGTCTGATTGAAAAAGAATTGATTTTTATCCTAAAAAACCTTACTCGCTATTTGTCTAATATTTTCAGATTTTCCCATAGAATAATAATGCAAAACAGGAACACCGGCAGCTTTCAATTCTAATGATTGTTGAATTGCCCATTCCACACCCACTTGTCTAATGTCGGCTGGAGATTTGCATTTTTCCACTGCGTTTATCAAATCTTCCGGCAAGTCAATTCGGAAAATTTGTGGTAAAATTTGCAAATGTCTTTGCACCGCAATAGGTTTTATTCCAGGAATAATGGGGACTGTGATTCCTATTTCTCTGGCTTTTTTTACAAATTCGAAATATTTTGCATTGTCAAAAAACATTTGTGTAACCACATAATCTGCACCAGCATCTACTTTTTCTTTTAATCTTTTTAAATCCGAAATCAAGGATGGAGATTCTAAATGTTTCTCAGGATAACCGGCAACTCCAATACAAAAATCAGCCTTGTTGTCGATGTCCATAAATTCGTGCAAATACTGTCCTCCATTTAATTGATTAATTTGAGTCACTAATTCAACAGCATAATTATTTCCTCCCACTTTTGGCACAAAAGACTGCTCGTCTTTCATCGAATCACCACGAAGCGCCATTATATTATTAATTTCCAAATAATGACAATCCACAAGCATATACTCAGTTTCTTCTCTTGTAAAACCTCCACAAAGCAAGTGTGGCACGGTATCTACTTGGTATTTATGTTTTATAGAAGCGCAAATTCCCAAGGTTCCCGGACGCATTCTAGTCAATTTTTTGTCTAATAATCCGTTGCCTTTATCCACATAAATATACTCTTCACGCGAAGTTGTTACGTCAATAAAAGGTGGTTTAAACTCCATCAACGGATCAATATTATCGTATAATTCCTGAATACTTTTCCCTTTTTGCGGCGGAACAATTTCAAAAGAAAATAAAGTTTCTCCTTTTGCCTTTTCTATATGTTGTGTTACTTTCATTTTATTTGTTTCAAGTTTCAAGTTTAAGGTTTCAAGTTATCACAAGCAACTTGAAACCTTAAACTTGAAACAAATTTTTTAATCTGCTATATTAGGACTCAACCATTTTGTAGCCTTATCTGTTGAAATGCTTCTACGTTTGGCGTAATCAATGACTTGGTCTTCTTTTATTTTCCCAAGTCCAAAATACTTACTTTCTGGATTTCCAAAATAATATCCAGAAACCGATGAGGCTGGCCACATTGCCATACTTTCGGTCAAAGTTACTCCAATTTCTTGTTCTACATTTAGCAATTTCCAAATCGTTGGTTTTTCTAAATGGTCGGGACAAGCAGGATAGCCTGGTGCTGGACGAATTCCTTTGTATTCTTCGGCAATCATTTCATCGCTTGTCAAAGTTTCATCTTTTGAATATCCCCAAATTTCTTTACGGATTTTTTCGTGAAGGTATTCGGCGAAAGCCTCAGCAAAACGATCCGCCAATGCTTTTACCATTATCGAATTGTAATCGTCTAAATTAGCTCGGTATTCATCAGCCCATTCATCAACTCCAAAACCGGTAGTCACACAAAAAGCTCCCATATAATCCGTTTTTCCGCTATCTTTTGGCACAATAAAATCCGCCAAAGCGATGTTTGGCGCACCTTTAGTTTTTTGCGCTTGCTGACGCAAAGTCAAGAAGAGCCCCCTAACCCCCGAAGGGGGAACCACCACCTTTGCCGATAATTCTTTGCTAATACTCTCGATTGTTTCAAATAAATTATTCAAAACTTGCTGATTTGTATATCTTACAACTTTAAAACCCTTTGATTCCAACCAAATAGTCCTCGCTTTATCGTGTTCAATTTGTTCGGGCAAGCTATGAATAATACCATCTACTTCAATAACTAACTTTTTTTCTAAACAAACAAAATCAACTATATATTCTCCTATTATGTGTTGTCTTCTAAATTTAAACCCTTCAATCCCTTTGTTAGACAAAACATTCCATAGCATTTTTTCGGCCTCTGTTGATTTGTTTCTCATTTCTTTAGCCCGTTCTTTTAAAACATCATACAAAATAGGGCTTGCTGTTTCCCAAGTCTGTTTTTCTGCTATTTGGGTAGCACCCCCTTCGGGGGCGGGGGGGGCTTCATATATTTCTATATCATCATCATTGATTTGATTTGCAGGGAAAATTCCGTAAATCCCTTTGGCTTGTAATTTCTTTTCTTTCAAAATCACTTGCAACATTTCCTGCGCATCGGCAAAAACAGAAGTCGCTTGTTCACCTACAACCTCATCAGTTAAAATCGCAGGATATTTTCCGAACAATTCCCAAGTTCTAAAAAACGGAGTCCAGTCAATATACGGAACCAAAACATCCAAATCGACTTCGATAGTTTTTGTTCCAATAAAATTCGGTTTCATCGGATTGTAATTTTCCCAATCCAATTTTAATTTATTTTTACGAGCATCTTCAATCGTTAAGAAATTTTTATCCCTTGAACGGTTCAAAAACGTTTCTCTAAAAGCATCATATTCGGCTCGAATATCGCTTGCATAAATTTTCCTGTTATGATCCAATAAATTACCAGCAACCGTAACTGCTCTCGAAGCATCGTTTACGTGAATTACAGTTTCTCTATATTGAGGCGCAATTTTCACGGCAGTGTGAGCTCTTGAAGTAGTTGCTCCACCAATCATTATCGGAATTTTTACGTTTTGCTTGTCTAATTCCTTAGCCAAATAAACCATTTCGTCTAAGGATGGCGTAATCAATCCACTCAAACCAATAATATCGACATTGTGTTCTATTGCGGCAGCAATAATTTTCTCTGGAGCAACCATTACGCCAAGATCAATGATTTCGTAATTGTTGCAAGCCAAAACCACCGAAACGATGTTTTTTCCAATGTCGTGAACATCTCCTTTTACGGTTGCCATTAAAATGCGACCAGCGCTCGACGAAGTCGAGCCATCTTTCTCTAATTCGATGAAAGGCAACAAATAAGCAACTGCTTTTTTCATTACTCGTGCCGATTTTACAACTTGCGGCAAAAACATTTTTCCCGAACCAAACAAATCTCCAACGACATTCATTCCCGTCATTAGGTTGATTTCGATAACTTCAATTGGCTTTTCGGCTGCAAGTCTCGCTTCTTCAATGTCCAATTCTATAAATTCATCAACTCCTCTTACCAAGGAATGTGTTAATCGTTCTTGAATTGTTCCCGAACGCCATTCCTGAACTGCTTTTTCATTGACTTTGACATCTCCTTTTACATTTTCGGCGAAGTCTAATAATCGTTCTGTGGCATCTTCTCTTCGGTTCAATAAAACATCTTCAACGTGTTCCAAAAGATCTTTTGGAATCTCGTCATATATAGACAACATTTCAGGATTTACAATTCCCATTGTCATTCCGTTTTTGATGGCGTGATACAAGAAAGCCGAATGCATCGCTTCACGAACCGTGTCATTTCCACGAAACGAAAACGAAACATTACTCACACCTCCGGAAACGTGTGCATAAGGTAGATTTTCTTTAATCCATTTAGTGGCTCGGAAGAAATCTAAAGCATTCAATTTATGTTCGTCCATTCCTGTTGCAACAGGGAAAATATTAGGGTCGAATATGATGTCTTCGGCTGGAAAACCAACCACATCTACCAAAATATCATAGGAACGTTTGCAAATTCCGATACGCCTTTCGTAATTATCGGCTTGTCCTTTTTCATCGAAAGCCATAACAATTACAGCAGCACCGTATCGCTTTACTAATTTAGCGTGATGAATAAATCGTTCTTCTCCTTCTTTCAAAGAAATCGAATTGACTACACTTTTACCTTGGGCAACTTTCAAACCGGCTTCGATAATTTCCCATTTCGAACTGTCAATCATCAAGGGAACACGAGAAATATCCGGCTCCGAAGCGATTAAATTCAAGAAAGTAGTCATTGCATAAACGCCGTCGAGCATTCCTTCATCCATATTAATATCAATGATTTGTGCGCCACCTTCTACTTGGTCACGAGCCACAGCAAGTGCTTCGGCGTATTTTTCTTCTTTTATAAGACGCAAAAATTTTCGGGAACCAGTTACATTCGTTCTTTCACCAACGTTTACGAAGTTAGTTTCTGGCGTAATGATTAAGGGTTCAAGACCTGATAATTTTAAATATTTATTTGTTTTTGACATATTTTATTTATTTGCCACGAAGGCAGAAAGTTTTTTTTAGCCACAGATTTTCTTTATTTCTGCTAGCACAATGTCATTGAGTTAAGCTATAAATGCTCTTGTTTTGTCATTCCGAGGAACGAGGAATCTCATTAGTTGCTCACGTTATGTGATTTCTCCCGTTGGTCGAAATGACAAAGAAATTCTTAACTTAATAACACTGTGCTATCGGCGTGAAATCTATATTTAATTTTAAATTCTATTCCAAAAGTTTTTTTGCACTAATGGGACTAACTATTTTTTTACCGATTTTTTCTTCAATTTCTTTGCGTGTATTTCCTGCAATTGTTCCGCCTTGATTGGCAATTTTCTTGTTTTGCTGAAATGCTTTCGGTTTTTTTTCTTTGCTAATTTCTGTTGTCGTAGCTTCGGCTAGCATATTTAGAACCAATTCTAGATTGGTCATATTATCCCGAAGATTTTCCTTTTTTAAATCCTTCAAGTTTTTATATTCCTTAACCGAAAGTCCGCTCCAAGCCTTGGTTATTTCATCTGTAAGAATTGCAAACTCTTGTCCTTTTTTAACGCCTCGTATTTCCCATTCGTCCGTAAGGTCTTTACGAACTTCTATACTTTTTAGGCGTTGGTTGACCCATTCTTTCGAATAGCCTTTCTTGAGATAGGTTCCCATCAATCGGTCGATTCCTTTTTCGGGGTCGGCAATTTCGTCTAGTCTTTCGCTTCCTACTTTGGCTAACCAAAGTTTAAAAGGTTCCGCATTTGGCGATGGTACCGATTGGATTAATCTAAAAAGTTGCTCGGTATCAGCGACATCAGTCATTCTCATTTTGCCGTCTTCAGCAACAAGTTTCAACCGGTTACAGTTTGTAACCGTTTCATTTCCTTCTTTCAAAAGACGGCTTTTAAGTACTTTCCAATAGTTCCTTGCTCCTTGATGGTCTGCTTGATTAGACAATATAGCCATAACATCCACAATAGAAAAATACCATTGCTCCTCGTCATCATTCCATACAGAACGTACTTGCTTTTGCTCGAATAGTTTTAATGCGGTTTCTTTGGTCATTTTATAATTGTTTTTTTTCTTTTGTTTGTGGGCACGGATTGCAAATCCGCGCTATCGGGTGTTTTAAAGTCGTGTTATTCCAAAATTCAGTTGCAGTTTTTTGAATATAAAATATACGTTCTTCTATGTTTTCGGTATTATTCAATATCGCAATATGATGTGTAAAACCATTCTTTAGAAAAAGACCTAAAAACTCATTTTGTAATTCGTCAGTTGGCAACTGACGAATTACAAAATCATCATTCAAATCGCCAGTTACCAACTGACGATTTAAGTTATTCAATTCGGCAGTTGGCAACTGCCGACTTAACTCTTCTTCCGAAAAATAAAAAAGAGGTTCTTTTTCGTCTATCAAAAAAGGTTGCATAAATTCCCATCCTTCATAAAAAAGACGCATATTCTTTATATTCGTTGCCGAAAAACCTCTTAATCCGTGAAGCTCTTGCTGCAACAAACTCGAAATACTGTCAATAGCTCCTTTTCCCCAATTTTTGTTTCGGCTATGAAACGATACATATTGACCAATGCCAAAATACAACTTGAGTAATTCCTTATTTGCAAGCGCTGCAGCTTCGTAACGACTTCGTAAAATCGCCGTTTTTATTTGCTGGACAGCCTGTAAATAATTATTTCCTCCTTGTATTTCCATACTTTTTTAATTTTCAACGGAATAAATTCCGGTGCATTTTACATCTTCATCCACCGGATTAAAATCCGTTGCTACAAAATGCGTCGTTCCTA